>JANXWI010000176.1 GCA_025351205.1 Deinococcus sp. | reverse complement strand
CGTCTGGAACGCGTGCTTTTGATTTTGCCTTCTGATTGATGCGGAGACGCTGGTGCGAGAATGATGGTGGAGGTTGGTGTCTTGGGCAGAGCAGCGCCCATCTTGGGCAGAACGGACGCCGTACACGACGCCTGCCCGCATGAGGACGCTTGCCCGCTCACTCGGGCGTGTAGACTCAGGAATTCCTGCGTGCGTTTCCGTCGACTGAACCCCTGCTGACTTCTTGGGCAGAACGGACGCGGCTTCTTGACCTGGGCGGCGCCCATGAGGACGCCAGGTCGCTGGCCACGCCTGCTCGTTTCGCTCCTGTCGCCGTGTGGAGCGGTGTGATTGTTCGATGATGTTGCACCGGGCCGTGGAGATGACATGTTGGTGATTGACGTTGATCAGGCTTGAGATCTCTCGGATCGCGGCCCCGTAACTGCGGAGCTGATCGGTGTGAATGACCTCTGGGACATCGTATTTTCCCAACAGCCTGGCCAGGAAGGCCTTCGCCGCTTCGGTGTCTCGATGCCGCTGGAGGAGAATGTCGAGCACGAACCCATACTCGTCTACGGCCCGCCAAAGCCAGTGTCGAACACCATCGACGCTCGTACACACTTCGTCGAGATGCCACCGGGAATCCCGACGGGATTCCCGGTGGCGCAAGTCTTCAGCGAAGAAGGGTCCGAACTTGATGCACCAGCGGGCAGGCGTCGTGTACGGCGTCCGTTCTGCCCAAGACATTCGCGGAGGGTTGCATGACTCACCTGAATGCCGCGCTGGTGGAGTAATTCCTGCACGTCCCGGTAACTCAGGGGAGAGCGGTGGTCGAGCCAGATGGCGTGCTGGATAATGATCATGGGGAAACGGTGGCGGTATGGCTTGGCGTCGGTCACGGCGGGTCAGCCTACCCCGACCCAATTAAGGCAACACAACCGTCGAGGGAAAAAAACAGAAGACCAGGATGGCCCGCCCGGACGGACTGCCGCTGCTGGTGGCGGGTCTGTGGAACCGCGCAACTGGACCGCAGGGGGTGGTGGAATCCTGCACCGTGGTCACGCGGCCACCGACCTCCGACGGGCAGCACGTCCATGACCGGATGCCCGCGTTGCTGCTGAGCGGTGAGCTGGACACGTGGCTGCACGGCACGCCTGAACAGGCCCTCGCCGCCGCGTCTTCGAGCTGGCGACCCGGCGTGCTGGAGATACAGCGTGTCTGAGGTGGGTGGAGTTCTTCGTGTCGGCTGAATGTTTGGACGCCAGTTAGAACCCCGGCGTCTCAGTCGTAGAGCACCGGCTCCTTCAGGGCAGCGCCCCTTCGCCTGTTGTGTCGGCGTCTCCAAGCCACACCCAGGCTGAGGCGACGCCACCTGTTTGATGGCCACCCGACCCTCCTGCGCCGTCAACTGGACACTTCCCCTGTCAGGTCGGCATCTCATGGCCAGAATGGGGTACGGTACGGTCATGGACTCCACGCGACTGGCCGCGTTCCTGGCGATGTTGCTGCTCCGCGCCGTGCTGCACAGCCCAGGGCCAGCCGCAGCATCCGCTGGCCCTGCTTCCGTGTTCCGTACGGTGACCTGCCCGGAGGAGATCCAGGCCACCCGTTGCGGCTACGTCCAGGTGCCGCGCAACCATGCCCAGGCTGCCGGGCCGCAGATCGAGCTGTTCGTGGCGGTGCAGCAGCCCGCTCAGGCGGGCCGCAGCGATCCGCTGTTCTACCTGGCGGGTGGCCCGGGTGAGGCGAGTGCGCCCCTGGTGGGGGAACTCGGTCAGGCGTACCCAACCCGCGCGGTGGTGGGCGTGGACCAGCGCGGGGTGGGCCGCAGTCGGCCCAGCCTGGACTGTCCACAGGTCAACGCCCTGGTCACCCGGATCGTCAGGGCCGACCTCCCGTCCGCCCAGGCCGCTCCCCTGTTCCTCAAGGCGCTGAACACCTGTGGCGCGGCGCTGCGGGGCAGGGGCATCAGGCTCGAAGACTTCGATACCACCCAGGCCGCGCTCGACATTGAGGCCGTGCGCCGAGCGCTGGGCTACAGTCAGATCAACCTCTACGGCGCGTCGTACGGCACCCGGCTGGCCCAGGAGGTGCTGCGCCGCGCCCCGGAGCACCTGCGTGCGGTGGTGCTCGACGGCGTGACGCCGCCCAGCGTGGACCGGGTGGCCGAGTCGCCCAAAGCCATGCAGGACGCGCTGACGCGGGTCCTGACCGCCTGCGCCGACAACAACACCTGCCACGCCCGCTACCCGAACCTGAGCCGCACCTACCGCGCAGTGCTTCAGCAGCTGGACGCCAGACCACTGCTGCTCACCTACGCGGGCGTCCAGCGCCCGTTCGACGGCCTGCAATTCAAAACCATGCTCAGCAGCGGCCTGCTGGTCGTCCCGGCACTGGAGGCGATTCCCCTGCTGATCCAGGATGCCCAGCGCCGCGACGTCGCGGCCATCGAGGCCCTGCTTGGCGGGGGGGAAGCGTCCGATGATTCGACCGAAGGGGCCTTCTACAGCAACGAGTGCCGGGGCGAGGTAGCCTATTCCACTCCGGCAAAGCTGCGGGCCGGGCTGGCGGCGGCACCTGAATTCGCCGACGTATTCTCGGTGCGGGTGAGCATCAGCAGCCCGGACATCTTCGCGGCCTGCCGGAGTCTGGGGCTGACCCAGCCAGCGCCGGACGAGAACGCACCGGTCATCTCCAGCGTTCCGACCCTGCTGCTGGCGGGCGAATTCGACCCGGCGACCCCGCCCGCCTGGCTGCCACAGGCCGCCGCCGGACTCAGCCGCTCCGTCAGCGTCACCCTCTGGGGCGCGTCGCATGTCCCTGGCCTGACGACCCAGTGCGGTGCCCGGATCGCGGCTCAATTTCTCGACCAGCCGGAGGTTGCCCCGGATACAGGCTGCGCCAGGACGGGGATGCTGGAGTTCAGGTAAGGGCTCTGCCCCGGAGACAACGTGTTTGAGACGCCCGGGTTCCGGCTGGCGTTCGGGCATTCACGGGAAGGCGTGCCGCCGCGCGCCGGGGCCATGCATGGGCACTACTGGTCTGTGCAGATATTTCACTGTCTACCCCGTGTAGGGCTTGAAGAAGTGGGATGAACCGCGTCCGGCATGAAGAATGTCCGATTTGGACGGCCCATCTGAAATAACCTTCTCTTCGTTGAGGACCAAAATCTGACCAGTGTACAAATGTACACCTCTGGCCCCATACTGTGCCCAGAGGTGCGATATGGGAACCAGCAGCGCAGGCGCGGCACTCCATTTTCAGGCACGGGCAGAGCGTTAGGATGCCGCCCACCCTGACCCCCAGACGGCTCGAACTGCTGACCGCGCTGTACCGACTCTCCCTGAGACAGAGCGGCGTCACCGTCAGCGACCTGGCCCTGGCGCTCCACCTCAGCCGGACGAAAGTCCAGATGCACCTGAGCGCCCTGCGAACCCTGGGCCTGGTGCGTGAAGCGAGTGGCCGCCACGGCGATGTGGGCCTGAGCGACGAGGGCCGCGCTGCCATCCGGGTGGGCATCCCCATCTACGGCGAGATCGCCGCCGGGCCGCCCGGACACGCTGAGCAGCTGCCAGACCGCTCCGTGAGGCACCTCGAAGACCTGCTGGGCCACCGTGAGGGTGACTACCTGCTGGAGGTGCGCGGCGAGAGCATGCAGGGCATCGGCATCAGGCCGGGCGATTACGTGCTGGTGAGGCCTACGAGCGAGGTGACGGACGGCGAGGTGGCGGTGGTGTTGATCCCCGGCGAGAACGCCGCGACGTTGAAGCGGGTGTATCTGATGGGCGACGAGGTGATTCTGTTCAGCGAGAATCCGGCTTTCCCACGCATGGTCTTCCCGGCAGAGGACGTGCAGGTGCAGGGCCGGATGCTGGGCATGATCGGTTTGCCCCGGCCCCGCGTCAGCCGCCTGAACGCACATTCGAGAGGCGAGTAGTGGCCGCTGCACTGGTCGCCTGCGTGAGCCTGCGTCCCTGGGCACTGGAGGTCGTCTCACGCCAACATGCCGGCCTGCCTGTGGCGGTGCTGAGCGAGGGAACGAGGCGGGTGCAGCATGCCAACAGCCTGGCGCTGGAGGCTGGCGTAGCGCCTGGAATGCGCGAGAGTGCCGCCCTGTCACGCTGCCCGGAGCTACACGCCGAGGTGGTCTCTGGTCCCATCTTGGCGACCTCCTGGCGTGAGCTGCTGGACCTGCTGTACAGCCGCTTTTCTGA
>JANXWI010000152.1 GCA_025351205.1 Deinococcus sp. | reverse complement strand
GCCCGAACACCGCTGGGGGGAGGCCCGGAGCTGGCTTCGTTCCAGCGTGCCTCTGCTGACACAAGACGGGCAGGAGACATTCTTCTCCGAGGACTGGGACGCCCATTCCCTCTACTTTACCGACCCCTGCGGCAACATTCTGGAACTGATCGCCCGCCATACCCTGCCTCGCCCACAGCATGCCGGTCTGCTGGTCAACGTCAGTGAGGTGGGCGTGGCTGTGCCGGACGTGCCGGACACGGTTGAACATCTCCGCAGCGTCCTGGGCCTCAGACTCTACGGGGAAGGCTCGGCCAGCTTCAGCCCCGCCGGAACCCACGCTGGCCTGTTCATCGTGGTTCAGGAGGGGCGGCCCTGGTTTCCCACTGACCAGGCTGCCGTGCCCTTAACGGTCAGCATCGTGGCCCAGACGCCGCGTTCCGGTACGGTGACCCTGCCCGCCGGGCCTGTTCAGATCACGGGTGTCACCGGCCCTTGACCCGCCCTTGACCCGCCCTGCGCCAAGCCGCTACGCTGAGCGTATGTTCATCCGCACCACCATCACCAGTTAGGCGGCCCGCATCTGCGAGAGCCGCCCGCCGCGTATGGCGGGTTTTTTGTTGCCTGGACCCTGTTTGTTGCCTGGACCCTGAACGCGCCCAAAAGGAGACCCATGAGACTCGCCGTCGTAGGAGCCACCGGAGCCGTCGGACACGAACTGCTGAAAGTGCTGGAACGCAGCAGCCTGAAGTTCAGTGAGTTGCAGCTGTATGCCAGCCCCCGCAGCGCTGGCAGCACGCTGATGTTCAGGGGCCAACCGGTCACGGTGCAGGCCACGCCCGAAGGGGCTATTCCCGCCGACGTGATCCTGGCCTCGGCGGGCGGCAGCGTCAGCAGGGAGAAGGCTCCGCTGTGGGTGAAGGGCGGCTCACTGGTGATCGACAATTCGAGTGCTTTCAGATATGACGACGACGTGCCGCTGGTGTGCCCTGAAATCAACGGCGAGGCGGCCCTGGGGCACCGGGGGATCATCGCCAACCCCAACTGCACGACCCTGATCGAGGTGCTGGCCCTCGCGCCGATCCACCGCGCGTACGGCGTCCGGCGGGCCATCATCAGCACCTACCAGTCGGCGTCCGGGGCGGGCGCGAAAGGCATGGAGGAGCTGCTGGAGGAAACCCGCAACGTGCTGAGCGGCGGGCAGGCGGGGCATCAGGCCTTCGCCCATCCGCTGCCCTTCAACCTGATTCCGCACATCGACGTCTTTCAGGACAACGGGTACACCAAGGAAGAGATGAAGGTGGTCTGGGAAACCCGCAAGATCATCGGCGACCCTGACCTGAAGATCAGCTGTACGGCGGTGCGGGTTCCGATCCTGCGCTCTCACTCCGAGGCCATCTCGCTCGACCTGGAAAAGCCCGCCACCCCGGACGAGGTGCGCGAGCTGCTGCGGCGCAGCCCCGGCCTGAAGGTGGTGGACGACCCCGAGGGCAACCTGTACCCGATGCCCCTGACCAGCAGCGGCGAGTACGACGTGGAGGTGGGGCGCGTCCGGGCCAGCCTGGTGTTTGACGGCGGCATCGAGCTGTTTGTGTCGGGCGATCAGCTGCTGAAAGGCGCGGCCCTGAATGCCGTGCAGATCGCCGAATATTTGCAGGAGAAAGGGGCGCTGAAGACGGCGGCCAGCGCCACCTGAAGGTGCAGCCCGCCTTACCTCAGCTCCGTCTGATTCTGGCTGGCGGAGGAGACGCGCCAGATTCCAGGCCCCTGGATGAATTGTTCGCGGGCTGGCTGGGTCAGCAGGGCAGCTTGTTGTACCTGCCAATCGCTTCAGGTGGGAGAGCTGGCGGCTATGCTAAGCACCGCGCCTGGATCGGCGCCGTCTTTTCACCGCTGGGCGTGGCAGACATCCAGATGTGGACCGAGCTGGAGAGCCATGCCCCCCTGGAGCTGCAAGCGTTCGGCGGCGTGTATATCGGCGGCGGCAATACCTTTACGCTCCTTCACCTGTTGCGGGCCAGCGGCTTCGATATGGGGTTGAGGCGGTTCGCTCTGGAGGGCGGGGCCATCTATGGCGGCAGTGCCGGGGCCATCGTGCTGGGGGCCGACATCGCCTCCTGCGAGCGGGACGACCCCAATAGCGTTGGGCTGAAAGGCACCGCCGCGCTGAACCTGACGGGAGGGGCTGACATCTGGTGTCATTACAGGCCGGATCAGCTTGAGCAGGTGCAGACGTACAGCAACACGAGCGGGCGATTCGTGTACGCCCTGCCAGAGCGCGGCGGCCTGTGCATCGAAGGGGATAGGGTCAGGTCGGCAGGCTTTGAGGCGTGCCAGACGTTCCTGCCTTCACTTTAGCCCAGCCGTATCTCCCGCCCGTTCACCTTCAGGGTCGCCTGCAACCGGGTCGGCCCCGTTTCGATCTGAATCGGCGTTCCTGTAAAGCCCAGGGCTTCCAGGGCCGCGTTCAGCCGCGCCGGGTCGGGCGTGGTCAGGGTCAGGCGTTCGAGCACCGCCGCGCTCCCCAGGTTGATGGCGGGCGAGACGCTTTCCCACTCGATCAGGCTGGGCAGCGCCCCGCCCATCGGCAGTGACCCATCCGTGGGCACGCTCAGCTGCCAGCGGTTGTTGCCGCGCGACAGGGCCAGTGCCTCGCCGTGGTCTTCCGGGCTGATGCTCAGCGCCCCCCCCATGTTCTGCACCGTTACGACCCAGTGGATCAGGGCCGGGCCAGCCCGCAGGCGCTCTTGCATGTCCGGGGTATCCAGGCCAAACCAGCGCGGGTACGCCGGGGCCGGGGCCGCCGGGTTCACGGCGATCACTTCCAGATAATTGCCCCCGAGGCCCAGCAGCGCGTTGTGTGTGCCGAAGCGGGCGTGTTCGCCGCCCGGCTGCATCTTCACTCCCAGCTGGTCTTCCAGCCACGCTCTGCCCGACTCCAGATCGGCGGCGGCGATCACGAGGTGGTCGAGGTGGACGGTCATCTTGTCGCCATCAACTCAGCCGCCCCTGGGCCTGCTCATGCCCACCGGGTCGTTCAGCACGATGGCCGCCGCCTTCTCGCCGCTCTCCATGGCCCCCTGGATGCCGCTCATGGAGGTGATCTCGGAGGCCCGCAGCACGCCCGGCAGCGCGGTGGCGTGTCCCGGCAGCCGGGCGGCGTACCCCGGGGGCTGGGCGAACTGGGCGTGGGCAATGCGCTCCAGGCCCAGCAGCTTCAGGTGAGCGGCAGCCTCGCCGTACCAGCCCGCCAGCTCGGCCCGCACGCCTGTTTCCAGCTCGGCGTCGGTCTGCACGTGCGGCCCCGGCACCGACACCACCAGCAGGTCCTGGCCTTTCGGGGCGCGTCCGGGCACGGCGCGGCCCAGCCACTGGGCATTGTTGATCAGGCCGCCTTGGGCATTGAGCAGCAGCCGGGGCTGCGTGTCGATGACCGTCTCCGAGGCGTAGTACAGGTAGCTGCTGGGCACGCTTTCCAGCCCGGGCAGGGCCTCGCCCAGCAGCCGCGCTGCCGTCGGCGGGTCGGTGGCCACAATGACCTGTTCGGCCTCCAGTTCGCCGATGTTGGTGACCAGTTCCACGCCGCGCTCCGTCTGCACCAGCCGCTCGACCCGCACGTTCAGCGACACGTTCAGCCCCTCGGCCAGCTGCTTGCTCACCTGCCCCATGCCCGCACGCGGCAGGACGATATCGCCGCCCAGCAGCATGCGGAAGTAATACCGGAACAGTCGGGCGCTGGTCGAGAGGCTGCGGTTGAGGAACACGCCGCCAAAAAAAGGGGCGAAGAAGTTCTGGATGGCCCGGGACGAGAAGCCCAGGCCGCGCAGAAAATCGAGCGTCGATTCGTCTGGCCCCAGCAGCAGGGCGTGGGCCGGGCCAATTTTGAGTGACAGGGCCAGCCGCGCCACCCGCAGCTTGTCGCCCAGGCTCAGGGCGCTGGCCGTGAGGCTGCCCGGCAGGCTGCCAGGGTCGCGGAAGGGGTCGCCTAGCTGCTGGGCCGACTTCCCATTTCGGATCACGGCGGCGGGCAGGGTGGTCACCAGGTCGAGGGCGTCCAGGTTCAGCTGACGCCTGACTGCCGGATAGCCGGTGAACAGCACCTGATACCCGGCGTCGAGCGTGAAGCCGTTTTGCAGGCGCGACCTGACCCGCCCGCCCACCTCGCCTGACCCTTCCAGAACCCGTACCCGCCGCCCCGCTCTGCTCAACGTCCTGGCCGCCGTCAGCCCCGCCAGACCCGCCCCCACCACGATGATGTCCTGCATTCCCAGAGTCTAGTACATAGACAACCGATTAGGGCGGGGTGAATTTAGGCCGCTTCGCTCCCTCACCCTTGAGAGGGGAGGGCTGGGGAGGGGGTGAACGGGCTGGGCATCCAATGACCTAAAAGAAGTTAGCCCCCTCTTGATCGGTTGACGGTGTACAAGATACAGCTCAGTCAACGATCTCCCTCAGTCCGCTGCCACCGGCCCGGCGATCATCTGATCCACCAGCGCCAGCGCCTCTTCATACACGGCCAAACCTGCATCCAGCTCGTCTTTCGTAACAATCAACGGTGGGCAGACCCACAGGAAGTTGAAGCGGCTGTAGGCGTACACGTGCCTGCTCTTGATGTGCCCGGCCAGTCGGCCCATCTCTGCTGATGTGCCGTTGAACGGGGCCAGCGGCTCCCTGGTGGCCTTGTCCTTGACCAGTTCGATGACGCTGAACAGGCCCTTGTAGCGCACGTCACCCACGCAGGCAAATTTGGCCTTCATGGCTTCCAGCCGCATGGCGAGGTACGCGCCCATCTCGCGGGTGCGCTCGAACAGGTTCTCGTCCTCGTAGACCTTCAGGTTCGCCACGGCTGCCGCGAGGCTGACCGGATGCCCGCTGTAGGTCAGGCCGCCCGCCAGGAAGTGCGTCTCGAAATACTCGGCGATGACGTCGGACACCACCACCGCGCCCAGCGGCATGTACCCGCTCGTCAGGCCCTTGGCGCAGGTCACGATGTCGGGCTTGATGCCGTAGTGCTGCGTGGCGAGCCACTTGCCGGTGCGCCCGAAGCCGCTCATCACCTCGTCGTCGATGATCAGGATGCCGTATTCGTCGCACAGCGCCCGCAGCCTGGGGTAATAGTCGTCGGGCGGCACGAGCAGGCCGTTGCTGCCGGTGATGCCCTCGACCATGATGGCCGCGATGTTCCCCGGCCCCTCCATCTGAATGATCTCTTCGATATGGCTCACACA
>JANXWI010000102.1 GCA_025351205.1 Deinococcus sp. | reverse complement strand
CCATCAGAAGCCAGTTTATCTAAAATATAAGACGGAGTTGCCCTCTTATTGGCAATCCAATATCTCACTTCTTCATTCTGGTTCGTAGAAAGTAGTTCTATGACAGTCAATGGCAAATTCTTATTCATCGCTACATTGCGTAAGTGTTCCGGACACCGTTCGATAATTTCAAGCCAGACCTCTTCACTGGCCTCGTCAAGGGCAAATCTGTAACCAATTACATCTTCGCGCTCCATGATCTCCAGAAACTCTTCAACGGAGTGGATCACGAGCAACGCCTCAGAAGAGAGTGGAGGAGTTTGCTCACAGTGATGGTTATTTTACCTCTTCACTCCCACCCCTCCAGCACGATCTTGCCGATCACTCCCAAGCCCTCCAACTGCCGGTGTGCCTCTCTCAGATTCTCGGCGTTGATGGGTGACATGCGCTGGCCCACGGTGCCGCGCAGCTTGCCACTGTCCACCAGCTCCGACACGGCGTTCAGCAACTTGCCCTGCTCGGCCATGTCTTCGGTCTGAAACATGCTGCGGGTGAACATAAACTCCCAGGCGAAGGTGCCACTCTTCTGCTTGAGCTGCGCCAGATCGATGCCTGTGGCCGAGTCGATAGCGACCACGTAGCCCTGCGGCTTGAGCATGGCCACGATGCCCGCCCAGTGCTGCTCGGTGAAATAGGTGCTGTAGACGTAATGCACGCCGCCCAGGCCCAGGGCGGCCAGCTGCGCGGGCATGTCGCCCGTGTGGTCGATCACGTGGTCTGCACCCAGTTCGCGCACCCAGGCCGCCGACTCCGGGCGCGAGGCGGTGGCGATGACCGTCAGGCCCGCGTATTTGGCGAGCTGAATGGCGATGCTGCCCACCCCGCCCGCCCCGCCGATGATCAGAACGCTTTTGCCTGCGTCTTCCCCGCCCACCCGGACGTGCATCCGGTCAAACAGGCCCTCCCAGGCGGTGATGGCGGTCAGCGGCAGCGCGGCGGCGTCGGCAAAGCCCAGCATGCGTGGCTTTCGGCCCACAAGGCGCTCGTCGATGGCCTGCAACTCGGCGTTGCTGCCCGGCAGGTCGCGGTTTCCGGCGTAATACACCTCGTCGCCCACAGCAAACAGCGTCACGTCCGCGCCCACCGCCTCTACCGTGCCACTGGCGTCCCAGCCGATGATTTTCGGCGGGTCGTGGCGCGGGTCGCCCGGCTTGGGGCCGCGCACCTTGGTGTCCACCGGGTTGACCGCCACGGCCATCACGCGCACCAGCAGGTCACGCGGGCCGGGAACGGGGTCCGGCAGCACGAAATCCTGCAAGCTGGCGGGGTCGGTGACGGGCAGGTGCTGGGTGAATCCGACGGCTTTCATGCGGGCAGTCTGCCGGAGTAGCGCGCGGCTGGGTTAGACGGCGGCTCACGATTGACCGGCTGGCCTCACGAAACAGGACGCAGGTCCGGACTGTCCCCTTTCGAGTCAGCCTGCCGAGACGGTCTGCCAGGCTGGCCGCACATGCGCCGATGTGTTCAAGTGGACCTTGACAGCGGAGTAAATCGCCCCCATAATAAAACCGTACCGTACAGTTTGATAAATGATCTTTTGTCCACGTCGGAGCGCTGCCCTCTCTCTGCGCCACACTGGAGCCATGACCACCTCCGCCTCGCCCCGTGCCCGTGCCAAGCGCCAGCAGATCACCGAGGCCGCACGCGCACTGTTTCTCACTCAGGGCTACGCCCGCACCAGCACCGACGCCATCACCCGCGCCGCAGGCGTGAGCAAGCAGACGCTGTACACCTACTTTCCCGGCAAGGTGGAACTGCTCTCAGCGGTGATCGCCCAGGAACTCGGCGGCCATGCGCCCGAACCAGGGATCGCGCCGGACCCGCAGACTAATGACCCACAGACGCTGGCCGAACTCCGCACTTGGCTGCTGCGGTTTGCGCGGCGGGTGACCAGTTCGCTGATGCAGCCGGATTCCATCGCCCTGCTGCGCCTGTTGATCGGTGAGACGGTGCATCTCCCGGAACTGCGCGGCGTGCTGCGGCGCACCCTCCCGGCGATGTTGATCAATACCGTGCAGGCGCTCCTGACGACCTGCGCGGCACGGGGCCTGATCACCGCGCCCGCCCCCGACCTCAGCGCCCGCATGTTCGTCGGGCCGATCATAAGTTTCGTCGCGCTGGACGGCCTGTTCGGGGACGCGCCTCCTGTCCCGCCCTCAGATGCGGCGCTCAGCACCCTAGTCAATCTCTTTCTGCTCACCGTGAACAGTGAAAGGACGTTCCATGACCCAGATTCCAACACCTGAAGCCCCGGCACCTGAACCCCCGGCACCAGACCTGGCAACCGAGGTGCTGATCGCTGGCGCTGGCCCCACTGGACTGATGCTGGCGCTGTGGCTGACGCGCCTGGGCGTGCGCGTGCGGATTGCCGACCCCAAGAGCGGCCCGGTGCAGGAGACCCGCGCGATTGCGGTGCAGGCGCGCACGCTGGAGTTTTACGATCAGCTCGGCCTGGGTGCGGAGGCGATGACGCGGGGCCGTCACTTTGCCGCCATCAATCTGTTTGTCCGGGGCCAGTGGCGCGGCAGGGTTGATCTGCGGGGCGTGGGCACCGACCTGACGCCGCACCCGTACCTGTACATCCTGACGCAGGACCAAAATGAGAAACTGCTGGTGGACCACCTCGCAACGCTGGGCGTGGAGGTGGACTGGCAGACCACGGTGAACGGCTTCACCCAGGACGACGAGAGTGTGACGGCCACGCTGGAACATGCGGGGAACAGCGCCGAGGTGCAGGCACAGTACATCGCGGGCTGCGACGGGGCGACCAGCGCGGTGAGGCATATGCTCAACATCCCGCTCAGCGGCGGCACCTATGGGCAGCGCTTCTACGTGGCCGACGTGACGCTCAGCGGAAAGGTGCGTGCAGACGACGTGAACCTGGCGATGGGGGCCTCCCGCTTTCTGGCCTTTTTTCCCATGCCACAGCCGGGCAGACACCGCGTGGTCGGACAGCTTCCGGACCAGCTCGGCGAAGACATAGACTTCGAGCAGGTGCGCGGGCAGATCGAAGAAGACGGGCTGGCGCTGGTAGAGCAGCTTCACTGGTTCTCCAGCTACCGGGTTCATCACCGCGTGGCCGACCATTTCCGGCGGGGCCGCGCCTTCATCCTGGGCGACGCCGGACATGTGCATACCCCCGTCGGTGGGCAGGGCATGAACACCGGCCTGGGCGACGCCAGCAACCTGGCCTGGAAGCTGGCGCAGGCGGTGCGGGGGCGTCCGGCAGCCCTGGCTACCTACGAGGCCGAGCGGCGACCCTTCGCGCTGTCACTGGTCAACACCACCGACCGGGTATTTACCGCCGTCGTAAGTTCTTCGCCGCTGGCCCGCTGGCTGAGGCTGAGCGTCATGCCCAACGTGCTACCGCGCCTGTCGCGTCTGCGGGCGATGCGGCGGTTGTTGTTCCTGACCGTCTCGCAGACGCGCCTGCATTACCCAGACAGCCTTCTGAGCGTAGGGCAGGCCGGAAGGGTCAAAGGCGGCGTGAGGCTGCCCTGGGTGCAGAACGAACACGGCAGCAACTTTGACGCCCTGCGAAGCCTGCGCTGGCAACTGCACGTCTATGGTGTGCCGACCCCGGAGTTGCTGACCTGGAGCGGACGGCATGACCTTCCACTGCACGTTTTTCCCTCTTCACGTGAAGCGGCACATGCAGGGCTGGCAGACAGCGCCATTTATCTGGTGAGGCCGGACGGCTACGTGGGGCTCGCCTTGCCAAGATTCAACACGGCAACACTTGACGCTTACGTGGGGCACTGGCTGGCCTGATATGCTGTGACCGTAATGGCCGCCCCTCGGATCGATACATCGCTGCATCTGGACGTGAAGGGCAGCGTGAACCGGGTGCGCTTCCGGGCCGAGAGTGGATTTACCGTGGCGCTCGCCACCCTGAAAAACGCGGAGGGCGAAGACCCAGACGCGATCATGGTGGGGGTCATGCCGCCACTGGAGGTGGGCGACACCTTCTCGGCGCAGGTCGTCATGGAGGAGCACCGCGAGTACGGCTACCAGTACCGGGTGCTGAACATGGTGCTGGAGGCCACCCCCAGCGACCTGTCCGAGGGCGGCATCGCGGCGTATCTGGAGGCCCGCGTGGACGGCGTGGGTAAGGTGCTCGCCAAACGCATCGCCAGGCATTTCGGCGGGCAGACTTTCGACATCCTGGGCGCGGAGCCAGAACTGCTGCTTCAGGTGCCGGGCGTGACGGCGGCCACCCTGCACAAGATGACCACCAGCTGGGGCGCTCAGGGGTCCGAGCGCAGGCTGCTGGCCGGGTTGCAGGGCCTTGGCCTGAGCATCTCGCAGGCGCAGAAGGCCCTCAAGCACTTCGGCGAACCCGCGCTGGAACGGCTGTCGCAGGACCTGTATACCCTGACCGAAGTCGAGGGTATCGGCTTTCTGACCGCCGACAGGCTGGCGCAGGAGGGCGGCTACGCACTGGACGACCCGCGCCGCCTGACCGCAGCCGCCGTCTACGCGCTCCAGCAGGCCGCGCAGCAGGGCGGGCACAGCTACCTGCCGCGTGCCAGGGCCATCAAAGGCGTGAGCCACTACACCCGCGTGAATGCCGAGGGAGCCGAGCTGGCGCTGGAAAGCGCGGTGGAGCTGGGCCGCCTGAAAGACGACGACGGGCGCATCTATCTGCCCACCGCCCTGAGAAGCGAGAAGAAGCTGGCCCAGGCCATCCGGCTGCTGCTGGCGACCCCGCCCAGCGCCGAGTGGATCGTGCGCGAGGACGCGGCAAAAGGTCTGGACGCCGCGCAGGCCAGCGTGCTTGAGCTGCTCATAGATCAGCGGCTGGTGGTGCTCACGGGCGGCCCCGGCACCGGCAAATCGACCACCACCCGGCGCGTGGCCGACCTAGCCGAGTCGCTAGGGCTGGAGGTTGGGCTGTGCGCCCCCACCGGCAAGGCGGCGCGGCGACTGGGCGAGCTGACCGGGCGGCCTGCCAGCACCATCCACCGCATGCTGGGCTACAACCCGGCGGGCTTCCGGCACAACCACCTGGAACCCGTTCCGCACGACCTGATCATCGTGGACGAGGTGAGCATGTGCGGCGACGGGCTGCTGCTGTCGCTGCTGAGCGCGGTGGCCCCCGGTGCCCGCGTGCTGCTGGTGGGCGACGTGGACCAGTTGCCGCCCGTAGACGCGGGCCTGCCGCTGCACGCCCTGGCCCAGAGCGCCCCGACCATCCGGCTGGAACAGGTGTACCGGCAGGCCGCACTCAACCCGATCATCGCGGCGGCGCACGGCCTCCAGCGCGGCGAGGCCCCGCAGTGGTTCGGGGCCGGGGCCGGGACCGATTCACGGTTGAGCCACGTGGTCGCCGAACCCGACGGCGGTGCCCGGCGGGTGGCCCTGCTGGTGCGCGAGCTGGGCGGCCCCTTCAGGGTGCAGGTGCTGTCGCCCATGAAACGCGGCCCACTGGGCGTCGAGATGCTCAACCACCACCTTCAGGGCCTGTTCAACCCCGGCGAGGGCGGCACCCGCATCGCCGACGGCGAGGCCCGCCCCGGCGACATCGTGGTGCAGACCAAGAACGATTACAACAACGAGGTCTTCAACGGCACGCTGGGCACCGTGCTGGCCGCGTCGCCCGGCAAGTTGCAGGTGGATTTCGAGGGCAATGTGGTCGAGCTGGGCGGGGCCGAACTGTTCAACCTGACGCTCGGCTACGCCCTGACCGTGCACCGTTCGCAGGGCAGCGAGTGGGATACGGTGCTGGGCGTGCTGCACGAGGCCCACGCGCCGATGCTCAGCCGCAACCTGGTGTACACCGCCCTGACCCGCGCCCGCGAACGCTTCGTGGCCGTGGGGTCCGAGCGGGCCTGGACCATTGCCGCCGGAAGGCAGCGCGACGAACGCTGCACCTACCTGCTGGAGAGAATCCGGGGGCTGGCCGGATAGCTTTGCGAGATGAAGACGTTTTATTCCGTCTGGGACGCGACATAGGCGAAGAATAAGCCTCTACGCTTCATGAAGGCAGATGAAGGGCTGACAGTCCGCGTGTCACACTTTGCGGGCACGTTTACCACGCCACCTTCTTCCCCCAACGAGGTTTGCCTGTGAAAACACGACTGCTGCTCCTGACCACCCTCAGCCTCGCCCTGGCCGCCTGCACTCAGCCCACCGAGGCCCAGCCCAAGCCCGCTCCTGTTCCCACTCCTGTTCCCGTCAACACCGGCACCGCGCCCGCCGCCGGGTCCACGCCCATTCACGACCTCCAGGGCAGCACCCCGACTGGTGACGTGGCCAGCACGCTGGCTGGCAAGCCCGTGACGGTGGGCGGCGTCGTGACCGACGTTCGTCTGGGCACCGGCACGCTGGGCGGCTTCTTCCTCCAGGCCCGCGACGCCGACGCTGACAGCGACGCGGCCAGCTCGGAGGGCGTGTTCGTGTACTGCAACACCAGCACGCTCTGCACCCCGCTCAAGGTGGGCGATCAGGTGCAGGTGTCGGGTACGGTCAACGAGTTCAAGACCTCGACCCAGATCGACACCCTCACCGCCCTGAACGTGGTGGCCAGCGGCATCGCCCTGCCCAGCGCCGTAAAGGTGACGTTTCCGCTGGCAACCGGCCAGGGCGACCTGGAGCGTTACGAGGGCATGCGCGTCACCGTGCCCAGCACCCTGAGCGTGACCAGCACCTTCGAGCTGGGGCGATATGGGCAGCTGACGCTCAGCAGCGGCGGGCGGGTGTTCACGCCCACCAACGGGCAGGGCGGCAGCGCGGCTGAAAACGCCAGGCGAACATTGATCATCGACGACGGGATCAGCACCCAGAACCCCGCCGCCCTGCCCTTCCTGAACGGTGCAGCGCCGCTGAGCGCCACCCGCCGTACCGGCGACACGGTGACGGGGCTGACGGGCGCGCTGAACTACAGCTTCGGGGCTTACACCGTGTACCCGAGCAGCGCGACCTTCGTGGACGCCAACCCGCGCCCGGCGGCCCCCAAGGCGGTGGGCGGCACGCTGAAGGTGGCCGGGGCCAACGTGCTCAACTACTTCACGGCGCTGGTGGACAGCAACGACGGCTGCACGCCCGACGGCACCGACAAGGCCAACTCGCGCGGCGCGAACACCTGCACCGAGTTTCTGCGCCAGCAGGCCAAGATCGTGCAGATGCTCAAGGGGCTGAACGCCGACGTGGTGACGCTGATGGAAGTTCAGAACAACGGCGACAAGGCGCTGAACAACCTGCTGGGCGCACTGAACGCGGCCTACGGCAGCGCGGTCTACAGCGCCGTCCAGACCGGCACGCTGGGCACCGACCAGATTCACGTGGCCATGATCTACAAGGCCGCGAGCGTAACGCCGGTGGGCGCTGTTCTGATCGACACCGATCCCGTCCACAACCGCCCACCGCTGGCCCAGACCTTCGCACAGGTGGGCAGCGGCCAGAAGTTTTCGGTGATCGCCAACCACTTCAAGAGCAAGGGGAGCTGCCCCAAGGCGGGCACCGACCTGCCCAACCAGGACAGCGGCCAGGGCTGCTGGAACGACCTGCGGCGCAAACAGGCCACCGCGCTGCTGAAGTTCGTGGACACCGTCAAGACCACCAGCGGCGACCCGGACGTGCTGCTGATGGGCGACTTCAATGCCTACGGCGCGGAAGACCCGGTGGGCGACCTGACGGCGGGCGGCTTCGAGAGCCTGAACCTGCGGATTCCGGCGGACGACCGCTACAGCTACCAGTTCGGCGGCACCTTCGGCTACCTCGACCATGCGTTTGGCAGCGCCAGCCTGAAGACGCAGGTGGCGGGCATCACCGAGTGGCACGTCAACAGCGACGAGCCGGTAATCCTGGATTACAACACCGAGTACAAGGTCAACCCGAGCTGCGCCAGCACGGCCTGCACCAGCCCCGACCTGAACAATGTGGCGGGCAGCCCGACCCCTTTCCGCGCCTCGGACCACGACCCGGTGCTGGTGGGCCTCGACCTGAAGTGAGGGCGGCGTTCGGCAGGGGCACCTACAGCTGCCAGTCCGACTCACAGTCCGCTGAGAGGTAGGCACGTTCACAGCGGCGTGCTCGGCCACGCCAGGAAGTTCGAGGCAGCGGCTCAGGTCTGCACGGCTGCCGCTCCCGGCACCTTTTTTGGCGGCACAGCTGACCGCAGCAGCGACCACGCTTCCGCGCAGATGGACTTCACGGTGTCTTTGGCGGGTGTAGTACACCGTCAACCGATCAGGGCAAGTCACCGATAACGTGCGCCTCGGGTGCCCGGCCCGTTCACCCCCTCCCCAGCCCTCCCCCCTCAAGGGTGAGGGAGCGAAGCGGCCCAAATTAACCCCGTCCTGATCGGTTGTCTATGTAGTAGCGGAGGAAAACGGACTCAATATCAGAAGAGTTCGACTTCTTCCGGCTGCCGCATCATTCCTGTTCGGACAGCTCCAGTTCAGAGAGTCCCAGGCCAGCCAAAATCCGTTCGCGGCTCCAGCCGGTCAGTTCTGCCAGCTGGAGCAGGCTTTGTTCGGAGGCGGGCGTGCCCGGTTCGTCCTGACGGAGTTGCTGCCACAGGGCGTTGCGCCGCCGCAAATAGCCGGGCTGACCGGGCTGCTCGGGCATCGGCGGCTAAAAATCCTCGCCCAGCAGCGCCTCGTCCACGTGGGTCAGGCGCGGGTGGCGAGGCAGGCGTTCGGCCTGGATCAGCAGCACCGACACCTGACCCCGGCCCAGCCCGAACAGCACCTCCGGGCAGATCAGGTGCTCGAAGGTGGGGCGGGCGGGTTCGCGGGTGCAGTCCATCAGGCAGACCTCGAACGCCTCTGTGGGCACCTGCCGAGACGGCTGCTGCGGCTGGCGCGCCGTGCCCATCACCAGCGCGCCGTAGCCGTTGTCGAAACGGAAGCGGTAGAGCTGGCCTTCCGGAGTCTGCTCGCATCTGGGCGAGGCCAGCACACCCGGAAACTCCGGCGACAGGCCGGGCAGCAGCCTGGGTTCGTTCTGCGAGGAAAGTCTGGTCGTCATCTCGTTCATCCTCCTGCGGCCAATGGCCCGCACCCGTCGCTCAGAATCTGCCCCGGAGTCAGGCCAGTCGGCCTGCCTCCACCGCCTCAATGAAGAGAGTATGAGCACACCGTCCTTACAGCTTCCTGACCCACACGGCCTGCGCCACTCAGAATTCCGGCCCGGCCCCGCTCACCTTCCAGAGCATTTGTCAAAAAGGCTTTCTCTTTTTGCCCGACCAACGGGAGTGAATTTAGTCGGGCAGGTGGGAGGCGGGCAGGCGTGATCAAGCGCGTATTGTCGTGAACGGACGCCCATGAGGACGCCACTCCTCCCGTTCTGCCCAAGCGGCGAAGCGTCGTCAACGGCGCTGTTCTCGCCAAGAAGAAGCGGGCAGGCGTGCCCAGCGGTCAAGCGTCGTCAGCGA
>JANXWI010000094.1 GCA_025351205.1 Deinococcus sp. | reverse complement strand
CAGCGTGCGCTCGGTCGAAAACGGCAAGGTGAAGGTGCTGCGCGGCGACCACACCGGCACCGTGGAAAAGGTGAACGTGGGCCTGATCGAGCTGCTGCTGGGCACAGGTTATCTGCCAGTTCTCACGCCGCCCGCCGCCAGCTACGAGGGCGTGGCGATCAACGTGGACGGAGACCGCGCCGCTGCCGCGCTGGCTGTCGCCATGCAGGCTGACGCCCTGCTGCTGCTGAGCAACGTGCCGGGCCTGCTGCGCGACTTTCCCGACGAATCGAGCCTGATCCGCGAGATTCCGGCGGGCGACGTGGAAAGCTACCTGGAATTCGCCCAGGACCGCATGAAGAAGAAGGTTCTGGGCGCAGCCGAAGCCGTTGCGGGCGGTGTGAAGCGGGTGATTTTTGGGGACGCCAGGGCGGGGCAGCCGGTGAGTGCGGCGCTGGGCGGGGCGGGGACGGTGGTGAGCTAATCTCTGGCTGGAGGCCACGTGACCGACATTGCGCTGTCAACATTGTTTGAACATTCGTCACTCAGCGAGATGTTTTCCAGAACCCTGTCGGGGATGCAGGTCGTTCTGGTCGCCATTCATACTCTGGGTGCCGTGTCTGAAGTGCCTCGCTCTGCCGGGAGTGGATTTCTGTCTTTCAGCGCGTTGGACGGGATTTATCCATTCGGCATCGGCCTCTATGACTGGCCGCAGTCAGTCGAAGACGGCGTGCTGGTGGCCCTGGCCCGTCATCTGTCCGAGCATCTGAACTGTGACGCGATCTGTGATGGTACGGCCTATGGTGACGGTTCGCATCCCTACTTCAGTCTGCTCTGGCGCTCAGGCGAAGCCTGGCTGGCGGATGACTCTGGGGCAGACCCCTATGATGGGACGGGTGAGCCTGTCCGCCCAATTCGCCGTCTGACCCAGCCGCTTCCGTGGCTCGCTCAAAACGGAGAAATCTTGCTGCGCTGACCTTTGCCTTTCAGATCAATTACACTCTCCCGGTGTCGGCCAGCAAGCTCAAACCTGCCCTCCCGCCCGCAGACGCCCTCGACGCTCCCAGGTTGTTGGCGCTGCTGCACCGGCACGGAGGGCGCGAATACGTCGCCACGCTGTATTTCGGTGCCGAGGCAAAGGGTGAATACCGCCTGACCGCGCGCGGCGAACGGGTGCGTGCGCAGGGGCCGTCGGGCACGGTCAGCGAACTGGACGCGGACGGTTTTACCGGCCTGTTCGGGCGGTATCACTTTGCTCGCCTCCAGCCCAGCGGCGTGCTGACGGATCTGGGGCCGCTGTTCGGGTAGGTGTGTGGCATCGAGCGTGCGGCTTGTAGGCAAGGCCAGGACAGCCCGGTCAACCTGCGTACCTTGGCCTTCCCCACAGGCCACACGCTACAGGTCCGCTGAGTACCTCTCCCGCAGCACCTCCAGATGTGCCCGCTCGTGCCCCAGCAGCATGTACGCCAGCGCACGCACCATGACAGCGTGCCCGCTGGCGACGCCCCGGCGCTCCCAGGCGGCGGGCGTGAAGCCCTTTAGCAGAAACAGGTTGCCGACCCGCACCGCCTGAAACTCGGCCAGCAGGTCTTCCAGCGAGCTTCTACCGAAGTCCGAATTCGCCATCCACCCGTCCTGCTCGACGCCGGGCAGCGGGGCCGCGTCGCCCCTGGCAATCGACAGCGCCCGGTAGCCGAAAATCCGCTCGGTGTCGGCCATGTGGCCCAGCACCTGACGCACGGTCCACCTGCCGGGGGCGTACGTGTGGTCCGGGCGGTCTGCAAACGCCAGAACCGTCGCCTGGGTCACGGCGGCCTGTGCCCGCATGGCGCTCAGCAGATCGGTCTCGGGCACCAGGTTCACGTAACGGGCATGGAATTCGCTGTGGTCGGTGGGGGCGGGCCTGGTCACGTCAGCTCCGGTGGCAGCGCGGGCCAGTCCTCGCTCTGAATAGCCGCCTCTTCCCAGTTCTCCTTGCCGCTCCAGCTTGAGATGGCGACGCTGTACACGCTGGTGCGGGCCAGGTCGTCGTCACCGATGGGGCGCATGTCTATGCCGGGGCGCAGGTGCGGAAACATCCTGGCGCTCAGGTCGGTCAATCCCTGCCTCGCGGCCTCGCCTTCCAGCACTGAAACGGTGCCAAACACGATCACCGAGCGGTACTGCATCGACAGCTCCAGCGGGTCGTTCGACGGCAGCAGGCGCCCGAATTCGGACGCCTCGAAGCAGACGGGGGTGCCCAGCTGTTCGGCGCGCTCCACATTGGCCCGAATGCGCCCGGCCAGGTTGGAATGGAACACGATGTCGTGCGTGCCGTGTTCCGAAGTCTGGGGCCGGTACACGAAGGTCGTCGGGTTGATGAACGGCTGATCATTCCAGAGTGTGGCCACCCGGCACACATGCACGCGGGCCAGCAGCGCCTGTATCCAGTCGTCGCTCCGCCGGTTGCCCGGTCTGCGGCTGATGGCGGGGTTGCGCGTTTTTGGGTCGTAGTAGTCGGTCATATCAATATCTTGGCAAAATGGTGCGCGGTGATGTCAAAGCCGAACTTGAGGTACAGCCTATGCGCTGGGTGGCGCTGCACGCCGGAATCGAGGTGCAATTCCTCGCAGCCCTGCTGCCGCGCTTCTTCCTCGGCCCAGGCCAGGAGTGCGCTCCCCACCCCGGCCCCGGTCCGCTGCCCGCGTGCTGAGGTCGTCCACGTACAGGGTGCGGCCCGCGTACAGCAGCGTCATGGGCCGGAAGCCGATCACCGCCGCCGCGTCCGTCTCGCCGTCCAGAAAGGCCCCGGCTATCCGGTAGCCCTCCGGGTGGCCCGAGACCCAGGCCACGAAGGTCTCAGCCGAGGCGAGCGGTGGACGGTGGCCGCGCAGCTCGTGCATGGCGGCGTGGCCGCGCGCCACGTCCTGGCCGCTCAACTCGCGGACGCTGATGGAAAGGTCGTTCATCTGACCTCAATATCGCTCATCTGGACATTTGGGCGCGTGCCATCATGCACCATGTCTTCCCGTCCGCAGGCCACCGTCGTCGGTTCCGGTCCCAATGGCCTCGCGGCAGGCATAGCTCTGGCCCAGGCGGGCTGGAAGGTGACCGTCCACGAGGGAAACCACCGGGTGGGCGGCGCGCTCGGCAGCGAGCAGCTGTCCGTGCCCGGTTTCGTTCACGACGTGGGCAGCGCCATTCACCCGCTGGGGGCTGCCTCGCCGTTCTTCCGGGGCCTGCCGCTGCACCGCCACGGGCTGGAGTGGGTGCAGCCTCCCGCCGCGCTGGCGCACCCGCTGGATGGGGAGAGCGTGCTGATGTACCGCAGCCTGGAAGAAACCGCCGCCGGGCTGGGGGCCGACGAGGGCGCGTATCTGGCCCTCATGCGCCCGCTGGTCGCCAACTGGAAGGGCCTGCTGGACGACACCCTGCGCCCGCTGGTGCATGTTCCAGCGCACCCGTTCACGCTGGCCCGCTTCGGTGTGCGCGGCCTGCCCCCGGCCTCAGTGCTGGCCCGCACCGTGTTCCGTACTCCGGGGGCACAGGCGCTGCTGGGCGGGCTGGCGGCGCACTCCGGGTTACCGCTGTCAGCTCTGGGCACCTCGGCCTTCGGGCTGATGCTGGCGGTGAGCGGGCACGCGGTGGGCTGGCCCTTTCCGCGCGGCGGGGCGCAGGCGTTCGCCGACGCGCTGGCGGGGCTGCTGACGGAGCTGGGCGGCGAGATTGTCCTGAATTCGCCCGTGGCCAGCCTGAAGGAACTGCCCCGGGGTCAGGCGGTGATTCTCGACACCTCGCTGCCCGGCTTTCTGCGGCTGGCGGGCGATTCGCTGCCCGGCGGCTACGCAGCCCGGCTGAAACAGTTCAAACCCGGTGTGGGGGCCTTCAAGGTCGATTACGCGCTGTCCGGCCCGCTGCCCTGGCGTGACGCCCGCACCGCCCTGGCCGGAACCGTTCACCTGGGCGGCACCCTGAGCGAACTGGAGGCCGCCGAACTCGCTCCGCACCGGGGCCGGGTGGCCGAGCGCCCGTATGTGCTGCTGGCCCAGCAGAGCCTCTTCGACCCCAGCCGCGCCCCGGCGGGTGGGCACACTGTCTGGGCGTACGTGCATGTGCCGAACGGATTTACAGGTGACGCGCTGGAACAACTCGAAAACCAGATCGAACGCTTCGCCCCCGGCTTTTCCAGGCTGGTGCTGGCGAAGAAGGTCAGCACGCCCGCTGCCTTGCAGGGCTGGAACCCCAACCTGACCGGCGGCGACGTGGGCGGCGGGGCCAACACGCTCTGGCAGCTGCTGTCGCGCCCGGAACCCAGCGCCACGCCCTACCGCACGCCGCTGCCGGGCGTGTACCTGTGCAGCGCCAGCACCCCACCGGGCGGCGGCGTTCACGGCATGGGCGGCTACTGGGCAGCGCGGGCGGCGATGTGGGACCGTCTGAGCGGGCGGGCCTGATTTGCATTCGGTAATTATTTGACAGATTTACATTTCAATTGCATATTCAGAGTCACGGCAATCCAGACCGGGTTGTCCAGGAGTTTTCCATGTCAAGGATCAAAGCGTGACCGTGCCCACCGCTCAACCGCTCACCGTGCGCCGTGCCCTCGCTGAGGACGTTATGCTTGTGTCCCCGCTGTTCGACGCCTACCGGGTCTTCTACGGCCAGGGGAGTGACCCGGCAGGCGCTCAGACCTTCCTGTCCGAACGGCTGCGCCTGGGCGAGTCGGTGGTGTTCCTGGCCGAGCTGGCGTCCAGGGTTGCTGCCGGATTCACCCAGCTCTATCCGGCCTTTACGTCTGTCGGCATGAAGCGCATCTGGCTGCTCAACGATCTGTTCGTCGCCCAGGAAGCCCGCCGCATGGGCGTCAGTACCGCTCTGCTCGAAGCCGCCCGGCAGCACGGCCTGGCAACGGGAGCGGCCCGGCTGGTGCTGACCACCGAGACGGACAATCGTCCGGCCCAGGCCAGCTACGAGGCGCACGGCTGGAAACGCAACGAGCGCTTCTACACCTACGAGCTGCCCCTGTAGCCTGACAGCCTTACGGCACCTTACGGTAGCGCCCGGCCTCCCGCTCTAGACTGGAAGTACATCCGGCCCCGCGCCGTACAGGAGACCCCATGACCATCACCGATCCGATCACCCATCCCGCATCCGCCCTCCAGCCCGACTGGCTGGCCGACGAGCAGCGCTTCGACAGCGGCGTGTACCACAAGCATCAGGTGGTCATGAC
>JANXWI010000092.1 GCA_025351205.1 Deinococcus sp. | reverse complement strand
CGGTCACCTTCCAGCCCGCCTGGGCCAGAGCTATGCCTGCCGCGAGGCCATTGGGACCGGAACCGACGACGGTGGCCTGCGGACGGGAAGACATGGTGCATGATGGCACGCCCCCAGGCGTCCAGATGAGCGATATTGAGGCCAGATGAACGACCTTTCCTTCACCGTCCGCGAGTTGAGCGGCCCGAAGAATTCCCGAGTACAGGATTCCCGAGCACAGGAATGAGGAACCCAGAATGACCGACTATTACGACCCGAACCAACGCTCTCCCAGCATCAGCCGCAGACCGGGCAACCGGCGGGATGATACCTGGATACAGGCGCTGCTGGCCCGCATGCAGGTGTGCCGGGTGGCCACACTCTGGAATGATCAGCCGTTCATCAACCCGACGACCTTCGTGTACCGGCCCCAGACTTCGGAACACGGCACGCACGACATCGTGTTCCATTCCAACCTGGCCGGGCGCATTCGGGCCAATGCAGAACGGGCCGAACACCTGGGCACGCCCGTCTGCTTCGAGGCGTCCGAAATAGGCCGCCTGCTGCCGTCGAACGATCCGCTGGAGCTGAGCATGCAGTACCGTTCGGTGGTCGTTTTCGGCACCGTTTCGCTGCTGGAAGACGGGGCGGCGCGGCAGGGCCTGAGCGACCTGAGCGCCAGGATGTTTCCGCACCTGCGCCCCGGCATAGACATGCGCCCCATCGGTGACGACGATCTGGCCCGCACCAGCGTGTACAGCGTCGCCATCTCAAGCTGGAGCGGCAAGGAGAACTGGGAAGAGGCGGCTATTCAGAGCGAGGACTGGCCCGCGCTGCCACCGGAGCTGACATGACCAGGCCCGCCCCCACCGACCACAGCGAATTTCATGCCCGTTACGTGAACCTGGTGCCCGAGACCGATCTGCTGAGCGCCATGCGGGCACAGGCCGCCGTGACCCAGGCGGCGTTGCTGGCCTTTGCAGACCGCCCGGACCACCGTTACGCCCCCGGCAAGTGGAGCGTGCGGCAGGTGCTGGGTCACATGGCCGACACCGAGCGGATCTTCGGCTACCGTGCCCTCTCGGTTGCCAGGGGCGACGCGGCCCCGCTGCCCAGCGTCGAGCAGGACGGGTGGATGGCGAATTCGGACTTCGCTTCCTCCAGCCTAGAAGACCTGCTGGCCGGGTTTCAGGCGGTGCGGACGGGCAACCTGTCGCTGCTCAGCGGCTTCACGCCCGCCGCCTGGGAGCGCCGGGGGGTCGCCAGCGGGCACACGGTCACGGTGCGGGCGCAGGCGTATATGCTGCTGGGCCACGAGCGGGCGCACCTGGAGATTCTGCGGGAAAAGTACAGTTAATCGAACAGTTTCTTCAGCCGAACAGCGGCCCCAGATCGGTCAGCACGCCGCTGGGCTGCACCTGTGCAAAGTGGTAGCGCCCGAACAGGCTGGTGAAGCCCTCCGCGTCCAGTTCGCTGATTGTACCCGACGGACCCTGCGCCCGGACCCGTTCGCCGCGCGCGGTCAGGCGGTACTCACCCTTTACCTCGGCCCCGAAATACAGCGTGGCGACGTATTCACGGCCTCCGTGCCGGTGCAGCAGCTTCAGCAGCCTGGGGGCGTCGAAGGCGTCTGCGGGTGGCAGGGAGGGGTTGAGGTTGCGGGCAGAGCGGGCGGACACAGGCCAGAGTGTAATTGATCGAGACCTGCGAAGTTCAATCGTTGATATGGACCGCGTTGCCCCCCTTCACATCGCCCTGCACAGGCGCTCGTTCAGACACAGCCGGGGGCCTCGACCAGACGGTCAGCAGCACGGTGTCGCGCATGAAATCGATCTGGCCCACCTCGACGCGCAAGGCAGTCACACCCAACCGCTGTCCCAGGTCCTGAAGCAGCTCCTGGCGACGTTCGGGCCGGATCAACTCGACCCGTTCGTACACCACCTGCCGCTGGTCCTCGCGCCGCAGACCGCTGACCCACTGCACCAGCACGGTGCCTGCCGCCAGCAGGGCGTTGAACAGCAGCAGGCCAGAGACACCGACATTGGCGACGGCGTTGATCATGGCGATGGCGATGACCACCAGCAGATAGGTCAGGTCGCGGGTGGGCACCTCCTCGGTGCGGTAGCGCAGGATGCCGAAGACCGCGAACAGGCCGAAGCCGAAGCCCACCGAGACCTCGGTGCTTTTCAGGACGTAAGCGATCAGAAAGATCACCAGGCCGAACATCAGGTAACTGAAGGCCACGTCGCGGCTGCGACGGGTCGAGAAATACAGCGTCAGCACCACGACGAGCACCGTCACGGTGCTGAGCAGCAGGCGCAGGTAGAACTCGGGCGGCAGGGCTGCCGGAATCATCTGGACCGCTCGGTGGGCTGCGTTTCCAGCGTTGCCAGTCGCTGCATTGCCAGGTGCTGCGGCTTGAAGGCGTTGTGCCGGACCGGATACAGCAGGCTGCACCCGACGCCGTATTTGCTCAGGCCCCCACTCCGAAAGCCCTGAGCGCGGGCGTAGGCTTCCAGCGGCGAGAGCTGGCGGGCCGAGACACGTTTCAGCTCCACAACCACCAGATTCTCGGGATGCAAAGCGGGCAAAGGCGCTAAACCTTCCGCAGCGGGCATCTGGAATTCCAGGCCCAGGTCGAGGGTGACCCGCTCGGGGCGGCCAATGCCCACCAGAGTGATGCGGCTGTAATTGACCCACAGCTTGGGTTCCAGCACCCTGCCACATGTGGGCACCCCGCTCACCAGCGCCGTGCCCACATGTGGCAGTGGGTACTGAGGCTGCTCCACGAGGGCGCGCGTCTTGATGGTGCGGCCATTCGGGCACCGCTCCTTGACCTCCAGAAAGGTGGTCCGGGTCTGCTCATACGAACGGAAGCGCACCTTGTAACGGCGGGCGCGGCCATTGTGGTGGGCATAGTAAAAGTCGAACTCCGGGGTGTCGAGGTACAGACTGCGGTAGGGCAGCACCGCCTGGCCCCCGATAGTCAGCACCTGATAGTGCAACGAGAGGGCGCTCAGCAGTTGGGGCAGCGCCGCCGCCGGCAGCAGGAATTTGGTCTCACAGCGGTCCATCAGCGCCGCGTGGGCCACCTCGTGCAGAGCCACAGGCGAGTATTCTGCCAGAGCCGTCCCCAGGTCCAGGGGGACTGCCGGGTGACCGAGTGGAGGGTGGCCGAGTGACAAGTAGCTGAGCTGACTACCGGGGACAAGACTGCCGGGAACAGCAGGTTCAGGCCTCGTCATGGCCGGGTCAAGAGCAACGCGGGCGTCAGGAGCCGTCATGGGCCACTTGCCGTTCGCGCCAGCACAGCAGCATTGCCCGCCCGGTAATCCTGCACCCACGTCCTTCATACGGTCTCTGTTTTGTCATGGCAATGTCAGGTTAAGCCGTGAGCCATGATGACAATATGGACGATAGTCGCATTCAGCAGACCGCCCCGTCAGACCAATGTCCGAAAATGTACCCCTCATTACCTGGGCGGCGGTTACGCTGAATCGATGCTGGAAGTGGGCGAACACATCGGTTGGAATCACGGAGAGAAACAGGTGTACAGGGCGCGCTGGAGCGAACGGAACGTGGTGTTGAAGCGGCACTGCAAACCCCCCACATATCCCTGTAGACGCGACGGCTGCCGCATCCAGACACTGACCAATCAGCTTCCGGGGCTTCCGCTTGATGGTTCGGCAGGCCACCAGCACGTCCGGAACGCGCTGAACCGGCTCTGTCCACCCTGAGCCGACCCCATGGTTTAACTCACCACCGTTCCCACCCCGCCCAGCGCCGCACTCACCGGATCACCCACTCTGGCATCGCCGAAAATCACCCTCTTCACGCCGCCCGCAACGGCCTCAGCAGCGCCCAGCACCTTCTTTTTCATGCGGTCCTGGGCGAATTCCAGGTGGCTTTCCACGTCGCCCGCCGGAATCTCGCGGATCAGGCTGGATTCATCGGGAAAGTCGCGCAGCAGGCCCGGCACGTTGCTCAGCAGCAGCAGCGCCTCGGCCTTCATGGCCACAGCCAGGGCGGCGGCGGCCCGGTCCCCGTCCACGTTGATCGCCACGCCCTCGTAACTGGCGGCGGGCGGCGTGAGAACTGGCAGATAACCTGTGCCCAGCAGCAGCTCGATCAGGCCCACGTTCACCTTTTCCACGGTGCCGGTGTGGTCGCCGCGCAGCACCTTCACCTTGCCGTTTTCGACCGAGCGCACGCTG
>JANXWI010000072.1 GCA_025351205.1 Deinococcus sp. | reverse complement strand
GATGGTGCTCAGGCGGTGCGCGATCACGAAACTGGTGCGGCCCACCATCAGGCGTTCCAGCGCGTCCTGCACCAGCGCCTCTGATTCCGAGTCGAGGCTGCTGGTGGCCTCGTCGAGAATCAGAATGCGCGGATTTTTCAGGATGGCCCGCGCGATGGCGACCCGCTGGCGCTGCCCGCCCGACAGCTTGATGCCCTTTTCACCCACCACGGTGTCGTAGGCTAACGGAAAAGTGGAGATGAAGTCGTGGGCGTTGGCGGCGCGGGCCGCGTCCTGCACCTCCTGCACGCCCGCACCGGGGCGACCATACAAAATGTTCTCGGCCACCGTGCCGGAAAACAGCAGCGTCTCCTGCGGCACCAACCCCACGTTGCCGCGCAGCTCCTGGAGGCCCAGCTGGCGCACGTCCACGCCGTCGATCAGCAGCGATCCGGAAGTGGCGTCGTAGAAGCGCGGCAGGAGGCTGACAAGCGTGGTCTTGCCCGCCCCGCTCGGCCCCACCAGCGCCACCTGCTGCCCCGGCTGCACCTCGAAATTCAGGCCCGACAGCGTGGGCGTGTCGCCCCGGTCTCCGTAGCTGAACGACACGTTCTGAAAGCTCACGCGGCCCTGCGCCCCGTTCAGTTTCTGCGGCTCGCTGCTCTCGGGCAGGTCGGTCTTCTCGTCGAGCAGCTCGAAAATGCGGCCCGACGCGCCCAGCGCCTCCTGAAACTGGTTGAAGATGTTGGTCAGGGACGCAACCGTGATGCCCACCTGGAGGGCGTAGAACAGAAAGCTGACCAGTTTGCCGGGGGTGATCTCGCCGCTCATCACCTGCCGCCCGCCGTACCACAGGACGACGGCCAGCGCCCCGAAGGTCAGGAAGCTCATGATGCCCGCCATCAGCGCCTGGAGCTGGGCGCGGTTCAGGGCCGCCCGGAACGAGGCCAGGATGCCCGTACCGTAGCGCTGCCGCTCCTGTTCCTCGGCGGTGAAACTCTGCACCACCCGTACCCCCGAAATGGCCTCCTCGGCGTCGGCGTTGGCGGCGGCTATAGCGTCCTGCACCTGCCGCGAGACGCGCCGGATGCGCCGTCCGATGGTGATGGCCGTGCCGATGATGATGGGAATGACCGCGAGCGTGAGCACGCTCAGTTTGCCGCTGGTGAAAAACAGCAGAATCACGCCCCCCACCAGGGTCACGGCCTGGCTGAACAGCTGCGCCAGGGCGGTGCTCACCACCGTCTGCACGGTGCCCACGTCGGCGGTCAGGCGGCTGGTCAGGTCGCCGGTCTTGTGGGTGGCAAAAAACCGGGGGCTGAGGGTCAGCAGGTGCGAGAACACGGCGCGGCGCAGGTCGGCCACCACCGAAGCGCCCATGCGCGACAGCAGGTAGCTCTGGGCGGCCCCGAACAGCGCCGAGAGAGCGAACACGCCCAGCAGCAGCAGCACGGTGCGGTCCAGCGGGCCGGTATCACGACTGCCGACCTTCAGGAACGACGCGTCGATCAGCCGCCCGAACAGGCCCGGAAACACCAGGTTCAGCCCGCTGGAAAACAGCGTACACACGATGCCCAGCGCCAGCAGCGGCAGGTAGGGCCGGGCGAAGCGCGTCAGGCGGCGAAGCTGAGAGAAGTCACGGGGGGCGCGTTTCCCGCCTTCGGCAGACGGTGCGGGCGCAGCAGAACCAGGGCGGGAAAACATACCTACAGACTACGCCTGAGCAGCGGGGCGAATGGCTGTTTCAGAGGCGTTTGCCGGGGGTGGTCGAGCCAATTGCCTGTTACTGTGGCCCCTCGTTCCAGGCGCTGCCCAGCAACTCGCGCACCTGCCGCGCCTCCAGGTCTTCCAGGCCGCTGACCTCCTGTTCGAGCAGCCTGATGGCCTGCCGGAAGGCCTGCCTGTCGAGGTCGGGCAGGCCGCGCCCGTTGTTCCAGCGCCGCAGTTCGCTGGTCAGGGTGGCCAGATCAAAGGGGTCGCCCGACACCAGAATCTCGGTCACCTGCCGCTGCCGGGCCGACCACTGGGGCGGCAGGCTCAGGCGGCCATGCTGAAGCTGGCACAGCAGCCGGGGCGTCTCGCGCGAGGTCAGGGCCAGGCGCATGCCCGCACCCCTGGGGGCAGCCACCGGCACGTAGGCCCGTGAGCTGGACTGCGGAAACTCGACGGCGTAGTAGGCGGCCTGGCGCCCGGCCACCTGCCGCGAACAGGTCTCACACACCACCCCGATGCCGTAGGGCGGCACCATTACCCTGTCGCCGGGGCGAAACGGAAAGGCTGCCGGGGTCTGCTGCAATGACGCCGGGCCGGAAGGTTCGGGGATGGAATCGGCAGAGGAATCAGAGATGAATCTCGCAGCTTCAGACACCGGAATCGTCGTCATGGTCACCTCTCTGGCCCTGCCAGCACCGCAGACCGGGCCAAAAAAATCGGCGCTGTGAGCACACAGGGCCGGGGCAAACTTCAGATCAGCAGAGCAACACCAGTTCATATTTTTTCAAACCTGCGCTTCCCGGGCGTCCTCCCATGCCTCCAGGCCATATCAGAAACCCAGTCCAGGTTGCACCCGCCGACTCTCGACTGGAAGACGGCCACCAGAAATTTGAGTGCATGCCAGGAGTGTAAGCCTCATATCCGCCGTGACCCTCCCCCAGTTCTTATGGGTTTATTTAAGAATCACTGGCCTCCCCATGAACATCGCCAGCCGTGCCGGGTCCGTCCGGCCTGCCGAAAACGCCTCTGGGCCGCAGCCTGCCCGCCTTCCTGGCCGCCTCGGTGAGCAGGTATTCGATCTGGGCATTGACGCTGCGCAGATCGTCGGCTGCCCAGCGTTCCAGCGCCGCGTGCAGCTCGGGATTCAGGCGCAGGGCGAAGTTCTTTCGCGGCTCAGCCATGAGCGGGCCAGAGTGCAGCGGTGGTGTCCAGACGGCTCAGTACAGGCTCCCGGCGTTGACCACCGGCTGCGTGCCGCGTTCACTGGTCAGCACCACCAGCAGGTTGCTGACCATCTGGGCCTTGCGCTCCTCGTCGAGTTCCACGATGTTGCGCTCGGACAGCTGCGCCAATGCC
>JANXWI010000052.1 GCA_025351205.1 Deinococcus sp. | reverse complement strand
GACGTGTTCGGCCCGCAGCAGACCCGCCTGCCCCACAGCAACCACCACGGCGTCCTGATGGGCCAGCAGCGCCGCCATGTCACGCGACGCCCTGTTGAGCAGCGTGACCGTCGCGCCCCGGTTGTTCAGCATCCAGATCAGCGGGCGGCCCACCGTGCGCCCCGGCCCGATCACCGCCACGCGCGAGCCTTCCAGGTCCAGCACCTCGCGCAGCAGAAACCGGACGCTGCGCGGCGTGGGCGGCAGCAGCGCCTCACTCTCGCGGCCCGCCGCCACCAGCGCCAGATTGGCGGGCGTCAGCCCCTCGATGTCCTTGGCCGGGGCCATGTGCAGGGTCGCCAGATCGGCGTCCAGGCCGGGGGCCAGCGGCAGTTCGAGCATGATGCCGTGGACCGACACGTCGGCGGACAGGCGCTCCAGTTCGGCGTGCAGCCCGGCCTGCGAAATGCCCGCCCCCGGGTCACGGATATGCAGCGTCACCCCCAGCCGGGCCGCCTGCCGCGCCTTGCTCTGGACATAGATCAGCGAGGCCGGGTCGTCGGAGGCCACCACCGCCACCATCTGCGGGGTCAGTCCGCGCTCGGCGATGCCGCGCCGCACCTCGCGGGCCACCTGTTCGGCCATCGGCCTGCCCAGCAGCAGACGCGGCGGGCCAGATTCGGAGAGGCCAGTTGCGGTGGGATCAGTGGCGGAAATGACGGCTCCCGGTGAAAACCATGCTCACGCCCAGTTCGTTGGCCGCCGCTACGATTTCGGGGTCGCGCTTGGCCCCGCCCGGTTGCAGCACGGCCACCACGCCCACGCTGGCAGCGAGGCGCACCACGTCGTCGTAGGGGAAAAACGCCTCGGAGGCCATCACGGCTCCCTGCGCCCCGGCTCCTGCGTTCAGCACCGCGCGTTCGGCGGCCCAGATGCGGCTGACCGCCCCGGCCCCGACGCCCACGGTGACGCCCGCGCGTGCCAGCACCACGTTGTTGCTGCGGGCGTGCTTGGTCACGCGCCAGGCGAAGGCCAGGTCTGCCCACTCGGATCCGGTCGGCTGGCGCAGGGTAACCACCTCGCACCCCAGGTTGTCCCAGGTGCGGAGGTCGCGGGTCTGGGCCAGCAGTCCGCCGCTCAGCGGGCGGAACTCGGTGGCCGAGAAATGCGAGGGGCCAGCCTTCAACACCCGCAGGTCGGGCTTTTTCGCCCTGAACCACTCCAGCGCCTCGGGGCTGACATCCGGGGCGATCAGCACCTCCAGAAAGGTTCCGCGCATGGCCTGGGCCGTTTGCAGGTCCACGGGGCGGTTGAGCGCCACCACGCCGCCGAACACGCTCAGGGTATCGGCGTCGCGGGCACGCTCCCAGGCTTCCTGCGCCGACGCGCCCAGGGCCACGCCGCAGGGGTTGGCGTGCTTGACGCACACGCAGGCTACCGCCTGGACTGGAAACTCCTGTACCAGCGCCCAGGCCGCGTCGGTGTCGCCGTAATTGTTGAAGCTCATCGGCTTGCCGCTCAGCAGCTGGGCGTCCAGCACCGGCCCCCATTGGTTGCCGACACGGTAGACCGCTCCCGGCTGGTGTGGGTTCTCGCCGTAGCGCAGTTCCACGCCCTTCAACCGGCTCAGTTCCAGCGTGATCTGGGCTGGCAGCTCGGCGCTCTCGCTCAGATGGGCGGCAATCGCAGCGTCGTAGGCCGCCGTGTGCGCGAACGCCCTGGCCGCGAGGCGCTGGCGATCCGGCAGGCTGACCACCTCTTGCAGGGCCAGCTTGTAGTCGGCAGGGTCCACCAGCACCAGCACCGAGGCGTGGTTCTTGGCCGCCGCCCGGATCATGGCCGGGCCGCCGATGTCGATGTTCTCGATGACACTCCCGTGGTCGGCCCCGCTCTCCACCGTCTCGCGGAAGGGATACAGGTTGACGCACACCAGATCGATGGGCGCTATCGAGTGCGCCGCGAGTTCGGCCAGATGCGCGCCCGCGTTGGCGGCGTCGCGGCGCGCCAGGATGCCGCCGTGGATGCTGGGGTGCAGGGTCTTGACCCGTCCGTCCATGATCTCCGGAAAGCCGGTCACCTCGGCCACACTGGTCGCTTGCACGCCCGCCGCCGTCAACGCCTGGAGCGTGCCGCCGGTGCTCAGCAGTTCCCAGCCCGCCGCCGCCAGCTGCCGGGCAAAGTCCACCACGCCCGCCTTGTCGGACACCGAGATCAGGGCGCGCCGTCTTGTCATTGGTCCATTGGTCATTGGTCCATTGGTCGATGGTTCATTGGTCGCCACGTGAACACCTCCAGCCGCCAGAGCGGTCTGCCCCGGCGTCCGGCCCAGGCGTGCGGCCAATCGTCGTGCTCGCGGCTTCCCCGTGGTGTCCACGTTACGCCAGTCACCGCGACTGTCAGGAGTTTAGAGCATTCGGGTACGGGGCTGGCTGGTGGTCGGACAGTATGGCGTTCTGGAGTTGGGGGAATGGAGAGAACGCCGCCTGGGACGCTCGGCCCATTCACCCCCTCTGCAAGCAGCTGTACCAGTCCCTGGCCCTCCCCCCCTCCGCAAGCGGCTGTGCCAGTCAAGAGGGAGGGTGGAAAGTTCTCAAATTCGCCCCCGTCTTGATCGGTTGACGCTGTATTAAAGAAGGTAGACACCGTTCGGACGCCATCAAATCCCGGCACGTTCCGCCCTATCCCCGCGTATACGCCGCGTAGCGTTCGAGCAGCGTCCAGGCGGTGCCCGAGGCCAGAAGCTGCCGCGCCAGTGTTACACCGCCCGCGATGCTGTCGGCCCGGCCCGCCAGATACAGGGCCGCGCCCGCGTTGAAAGCCACGATGTCCCGCTGGGCCGCCGTGCCCTGCCCCTGGAGCAGTGCGCGCGTGATCACGGCGTTGTCGGCGGGGCTTCCACCCACCAGTGCCTCTGCCGGATGCCTGTCCAGGCCCACTTCCTCCGGCGTGAGGGTGAAGTCTATGACTTCTCCCTGGGCGAGCTGCGACACAGTATTTTCCCCCGACACGCTCAGCTCGTCGAGGCTGCCCGTTCCGGTGGAGCCGTTGACCACCAGCGCGGCCTGTGCCCCCAGCCGGTGCAGCACCTCGGCCAGCGTGCGCGTGAGCAGGAGCGTGTATACCCCGACCACGAGGTGCGTGGCCCCGGCGGGGTTGGACAGCGGCCCCAGCACGTTGAACACGGTGCGGGCCGCCAGCTCACCGCGAACCGGGGCGGCGTACCGCAGGGCCGGATGGTAGTTGCGGGCGAACATGAAGCCCACGCCCAGCTCGTCAAGGGCGGCGGCCACCCGCACGGGTTCGGCGTCGAGGTTCACGCCCAGGGCTTCGAGCACGTCTGCGCTTCCGGCCTTGCTGCTGGCCGCCCGGTTGCCGTGCTTGGCGACGGGCACGCCGCCTGCGGCCACCACGAAGGCGCTGGTGGTCGAGACGTTGAAGGTGTGCGCCCCGTCGCCGCCCGTGCCCACCACGTCGAGCAGCAACGGGCGCGGAGCGATGGGCAGATGCACGGCGTTCTCGCGCATGGCCTGGGCGAACCCGGCGATCTCCTCGGGCGTCTCACCGCGCACCCGCAGGGCCGCCAATGCCGCCGCCATCCGGACGCCGCTCATCTCACCGGTCATGACCTCCTGCATGAAGCTGTGCGCTTCAGCTTGGCTCAGGCGTTCGCCGTTCATCAGCCGGGCATGGATCACGGCTGGGCCGCCACTGCCTGCTTCGTCTTGAAGGCGCGCGCCTCGTCCAGAAAGTTGCCCAGCATGGTCATTCCGCCCGGGGTGGCAATGCTTTCGGGGTGAAACTGCACGCCGTACATCGGGTACTCGCGGTGGCGCAGCGCCATCAGAATCGGGCGTTCGCCCTCCGGCGTCTGGTCGGTGGTCCAGGCCACGGCGACCAGCTCCGGCGGCAGGTCTTCCACGATCAGCGAGTGGTAGCGGGTCACGTCGGCGCTGCTGCCCAGGCCCGAGAACAGCCCCTGGCCATCGTGCTGCACGCTGCTGGTCTTGCCGTGAACAAGTCTGGGGGCACGCACCACCTTCGCGCCGAACGCCTCGCCCATGCTCTGGTGGCCCAGGCAGACGCCCAGCATCGGGACGCTGGGGGCGAATTCGCGCACCACGTCTACGCTCAGGCCCGCCTCTGAGGGCGTGCAGGGGCCGGGTGAAACCACGATGGCGTCAGGGTTCAGGAGGCGCACTTCTTCAAGTGTAAATTGATCGTTGCGCCAGATGGTCAGCTTGCAGCCCAGCTCGCCTAAATACTGGACGAGATTGTATGTGAATGAATCATAGTTGTCAATGA
>JANXWI010000519.1 GCA_025351205.1 Deinococcus sp. | reverse complement strand
CATCCACGGCCCCGCTCTGCCCCCACCGTTCCCGGGGGTCGGCGGGGCCGCCGCCTGTTCAGACCCGTGGTCTGCCTTCCGAAGATCTGCGGGCCGAATCTCTGCGGGCCGAATCTCTGCGAGAAGGGCCACGTGAAAAAGAGCGTCACGAGAGCGCCAGGCTGCGCAGCGCTGGAGGTCCAGCCGGGCGCGGTCCACAGTCCAGCAGGGGTGCAATCGGGGTCGTCTTGGTGGCGGCCCCGCGCCGTTTGCCCGCCGCCGTCCATTCACTTTCCGGCCTCTTCCCGTCTCTTCTCGGTCTCTCCCCGGAGGTATGCCCCGTGACCCTACGCGAACAGTTCCAGACCCTGCCCAAGCTGCTGAAAGTCAGCGAAGTCGCCGAGTTCACCGGAACCCACGAGCGCACCGTGCGCCGCTGGATCAGAGACGGACGCCTGGTGGGCCTGGAAAGCCCCATCGGCCTGCGGGTCTCGCGCCGCTCCCTGTGGCGCTTCCTGGGCCTCGACCTCGCCATGACCGCCTGAGAGGCGTCAGGCCACACTCTTCCGCGTGACCCTGGAACAGATACGCGCCCTGCAAGCCGCCGGAGACGACGCCGGGGCGCTCAGGGCGCTGGAACGTCTGGACCCCGCCGAACACGAGCGCCCGCAGGCCGCCGCGCTGGCCCTGGCGCTGGGCCGCCCGCGACTGGCCGCCGCCTGGGCCGCCGAAAGCGACGCGCAGCTGCACGCCGCCGCCCTGCTCAGGCTGGGTGAGGGGCAGGCTGTACTGGAGCTGCTGAAAGGCCAGCCTGAGTCGGAACCGTCAGCACAACCGGCACCGCCGGCTCGCGTGGCGCTGCTGCGGGCGCGGGCACTGGGAACGCTGGAATCGGCAGCGCTGGCCCGCACCCTGGCCCGGCAGGAAGGCGACAGCCCCGCCCTGATCGCCGCCGCCACACTGATGGGCGAACTGCTTCTGCCTGACGATCCCCGCGCCGCCCTGCTGGCACTGGCCGAGGGCCTGAAGGTAAGCGAGATGATGCGTGAAGACACGGACGCCCTGCTGCTGGCGGTGCTGAGCGCCGTACAGGCGCGGGTGGGCGGCGCCGCTAAAGCCACCCGGACCGCCCGCAAGGCGCTGGACCGCAGCCTGCCGCGCAGCCCGGCGCGAGTCATCGCGCTGCTGGTGCTGGGGCGCGGGCAGGAGGCCGAGGCCGAGCGGCTGGGCGGAGAACTGGCGTCAAATTTCCAGGTGTTCCTGAATGTCCAGCCAGAGTGACGTGAACGGTCTGAACGGCGCGTGCTGAATGAACTGCCGGGCGCGGGCATTGCCGTGCAGGTAGACCTCTTCCAGTGACCAGACATTGTGATCGGCCTGCACGCCGTAGGCCAGCGCCGCTGCCTGAAGTTCGGGGCGCCCCATGGTCAGCCCTGAGAGGTAGACGTTCAGGAAGGCTGCCGCCCAGGCCGGAACGCCGCTGAACATGTAATGGGCGCTCCGCACCGCCTCGAAGGCGCGGGGCATCCAGGCGGCCTGCTCCCAGTCGATGACGCCGCTCACCCGCTGGGCATCGAAAAACAGGTTGCCGTCGTGGTAGTCGCCGTGAATACCCTGGCGCGGCCCGGAGAGGTCGGCGGTGTGCGGGCAGGCGGGGTCGGCCAGCCGGGCACGCTGAGAACGCAGACGTTCCAGCGCCCAGGCGTCGGTCAAATCCGGGGCGCCCAGACCCTCTATCGCCCGGCGCACAGTGTCCAGTCGGGCCAGCCCCGCCGCCGGGTCGTAGGCGAGGGTGTAGCGCCGCCAGCCGAGGTCGGGCAGGGGTTCGAGCGCCCGGTGAAGCTGCGCCAGGGCCTCGCCCGCCGCTGTGGCTTCCGTGGCGCTCAGATCGGCGCGGGCCACCTGGAATCCCGTCGCCGCGTTAAACAGGGCGCACAGTTGACCGTCCAGATTCAGCCAGCCCGCGCCGCTGCGGGTCGGCAGGGCTGCCGGGACCAGAACGCCTCCCGATCTCGCCGCCGCCATCACCAGCGATTCCCGTTCGATCACGGCCACGTCGCTGCTGCGGTACAGCCTCAGGTAAAACGTCTGCTGGCCCGCCTGCACCCGGAACACCCGGTTGACGCTGCCCTGTGGCACGGCCTCCACTCCGCTGACAGGCCCGGTGTCCCAGTGGGCGAGAACCTCTGCCAGCTGCACCCTCAGCCCGCCCGCACCGTCAGCCGCTCCAGCCCCCGGATCACGAAGCCGCCGCTGTAGGCGAAGTCCTGCACTTCCAGGCGCGGGAAGGCCAGCGACAGCGCCCGCAGGCTGATGCCCAGTTCCAGCCGGGCCAGCGGCGCACCCAGGCAGTAGTGCAGGCCCAGCCCGAAGGTGAGATGCGGGTTGGGGTCGCGGGCAAGGCGCAGCTCGGTGGGCGCTTCGAATTTGCGCGGGTCGCGGTTGCCGCTGGCGTACAGCAGGGCCACCTTCTGCCCGCGCCGCACGGGCACGCCCGCCACCACCGCGTCTTGCAGCACGAGGCGCTCGAACAGCGGCAACGGGGTGTCGAATCTCAGCAGCTCCTCGCCCAGGGTCCGAAAAAACGTCTCGGGAGCGTTCTGGCGGGCGGCCCGCGCCACCTCGTCCCACTGGCCGCTGCGGCACAGGTTCAGCACGCCCGCGCTCAGGCCGTTCACGCTGGCCTCGTGTCCGGCGTTGAGCAGCAGGATACAGGTGTCGATCAGCTCGCTCTCGCTCAGGCGCTCGCCCTCGGCCTGCACCTGCGAGAGCGCCGTGATCAGGTCGTCCTGAGGGTGTTTTCTTCGCTCGGCCAGCAGTCTGCGCAGCAAGGCCGAAAAGTCCAGCACCGCCTGTTCCGCCGCCGCGATCACCTCGTCTGGCGGACCCACCTCGTACAGCCGCACGATGGCCGCCGACCAGGGGCGCAGGTTGTGGCGCTTCTCCTGGGGCACGCCCAGCAGCTGTGCGATCACGGTCACGGGCAGCGGCTCGGCATAGTCACGTACCAGATCGAAGGTTCCGCGCCCATCCAGGCCCGCCGCCACGCCCTGCACCATCTCCTCTATCCGGCCCCGCAGCCCTTCCACCCGCCTGGGCGTGAAGGCCAGCCCCACCAGCGACCTGAGCCGGGTGTGCTTGGGCGGCTCGCTGTCGAGCATGTGGTTGGTGTTGAAGGCGTCGAAGGCGGCGCGGCGCGGGTCTTGCAGTTCAGAGACACGCAGTTCAGAGACGGGCAGCTCGTCACGCGACAGCGGCGACAGCGCCCGCCCGAAGCTGCGGCTGTCTTTCAGCACGCGGGCGATGTCGTCATAACGGGTCAGAAAGAGGCGGTCCTGCTGCCAGAAGGCCGGCGTGGCCTCACGCGCCCGCGCCAACTCGGGATAGGGGTCGCGCACGAAGTCGGGGCTGTTCAGGTCGAGACGCACATCGGCAGGCATGGCTCAGGCTAGCAGTGCCAGCAGCGCCACCTCGTCCAGCAGGTCTCTGGGGCGCAGCGGCAGGCCGTAGAACTGCGACACGGCCCGCTTCATGGCGACTTGCATGGCCGGGGTCAGGGTGGGCACACCGCGCACGATGTGGACCGTCAGCAGGTCAGGAGGCCACTCGACGCCTTCCAGACTGCCCAACGTGCGCGGCGGAGCGGGCAGAATCGGA
>JANXWI010000502.1 GCA_025351205.1 Deinococcus sp. | reverse complement strand
CCGGCGTAGCCCAGGCCCAGCAGCAGCCCGCCCGACAGCCGCACCGGAACTTCCCACAGGCGCGCCGATTCTGTCGTCTGGGCGTTGAGCCAGGCCAGCAGGCCGCCCAGTGGCAGGCCCAGCAGCGCCCCGCCCGCCAGCAGCCCCCACAGCAGCGGGCGGAAACGCTCCGGGCGGGCCAGCAGCCCGCATCTCTGCGCGGCCATGCCCAGCAGCAGCAGCCCCAGCAGCCACTGCACGTTGTAGTCGGCCCCGGCGTACAGGTCTGCCGGGAAGCCGTAAAAGCGCTGCCGCAGCAGGTCGGCCCAGGCGGTGTCGGGCGGCAGGGTCAGGCCGAACGAGTAGCGTGCGCCGGGGCTGGCGGGCAGGGCGTCGTGAACGCGCAGGGCCAGCCACCACAGGCACAGCGCCGCGCCGCTGGCCGCCAGCGCCCAGGCGGGGGGGCGGGCCAGCAGCGGCAGCAGCAGGATCAGCCCCAGGACGGCGTACAGCGAGATGATGTCGCCGTGCCACACGAGTACGAAGTGGGCGCTGCCCAGCAGCAGCAGCCACAGCAGGCGGCGCAGCAGCCTCCAGCCCCCAGCTGCTCGGCCCCCAGCTGTTCCGTCTCCGGCTGCCCGATTCCCGGCCCGCTGGGCGATGCTCAGCATGCCCGCCCCGAACAGCATGGCGAACAGAGAGATGAACTTGCCGTTCAGCAGCACGTCATTTAACACCTGGGCGGCCCGGTTCGGCCCGGTCTGGGTCCACTCGTCGTAGCCCGCGAAATCCTGCATGTTGACGCACAGGATGCCCAGAATCGCCAGGCCCCGCAGCAGGTCGGGCAGGGGCCAGCGTTCGCCGGGCGCGGTGGCTGTGAGCGCGGCGGGCAGCAGGGGTTCGGGCTGCGTGAGCGGAAGGGGGGAGAGGCTCAAGGTGCTCTCAGTATGGTCGCCTTCTGCGCCCGCTGAACACCCCGGCAGCGTCGGGCGTTTCCGTGCCCTGTCTGTACTGGTAGCCTGGGCCATGCAGACCGTCTCCCAGCTCCGCGCCGCCTGCCAGCAGTTTCCGGGCAGCGCCGAGGCCTTCCCCTTTGGCCTGGACACCCTGGTGCTCAAGGTCAGTGGCAGAATGTACGCCCTGGTGGGCCTGGACGATTCGCCGCTGAAGCTCAGTCTCAAGTGCGACCCGCTACGGGCCGAGCAGCTGCGCGGGCAACACCCGGAGATCGTGCCCGGCTACCACCTCAGCAAACGCCACTGGAACACCCTGACGCTGGACGGCACCCTGCCGGACCTATTGATCTCGGAGCTGCTGGCGCACAGTTACGCCCTGGTGGTGGGCGGCCTGACGCGGGCACAACGCGCGGAGCTGGGGGGCTGAAGGGCGCGGTATGTTTCCGGTTCTCTCTTTGGTGTTTTGAAGCCCTGAATCTGGAGTTCCAGACCTGCTGCGCCGGCCAGCTCCGGTAGCCTCGCTCGCTGCCCTCCACCCGGCAGCCGGGACATTCTTCCGCTTCACCTTCACCCCTGAAAGCGAACATGAGTTTCAGACGAGAAATCTATTTGTCACATGTGGCGCATTTCGGGGTAATGTAGTGGACGGTTTTCATGATGAGCTGTGCAGAGGCCAGAATTCTTCAGAGAACAACATGTTCCAGAGCCTGTTCACACGCAGGCGACCCTGACCAGACACAGCCGCACGGACGGCGTTCTCCTTTTCAAGGCGCCCGGCGTTCCGAAAAGCGTGACCGATCCCCGGCGAAAAGAGGCCAACACTTGAGTTCAATCGAATCTTCAGCGGCTGTCACTCCTCCAGTTCCACTCACGGCTTCAGATGTGCCGAAGACCGGAGGCGAGGCGAGACAGTTCTATCCGGTGATCCTGGCGGGCGGCAGCGGTGAGCGCTTCTGGCCGCTGTCCCGCAAGAGCAAGCCAAAACAGTTCCTGAGCCTGGACGACAGCGGCCTGAGCCTGATTCAGGCCACGGTGCAGCGGCTGACCGGCATTCCCGGCGTCGAGGTCGAGGACATTCTGATCGTGACCGGGGTGGACCACCGGATGCAGGTGCTCGAACACCTGCCCGAGCTGCCCACCGAAAACCTGCTGGTCGAGCCGGTGGCCCGCGACACGGCGGCGGCGGTGCTGTACGCGGCCCTCAAGGTGGCCCAGATGGACCCGGGCGGGCTGATGGGGGTGTTCCACTCCGACCACCGCGTCGATCAGCCTGAGGTCTTCGCGCAGGTGGTGCAGCAGGCCACGGCGCTGGCCGCCGCCCGGGACGTGCTGGTGACCATCGGCATAGAGGCCACCTATCCCTCGGTGGCCTACGGCTACATCGAGCGCGGGGAGACGCTGGAGACCGAAGCCGGGCAGCTGGGCGCGGCCCTGCCCGCCTACCGCGTGGCCCGCTTCACCGAGAAGCCGGACAACGCGCGGGCGCAGGAATTTCTGGCCACCGGGCGCTACAGCTGGAACAGCGGCATGTTCATCTGGAAGGTCCAGACCATTCTGGCGGCCTACGAGCGCTATCAGCCCGAGCTGTACGCGGCGCTGAGCACGGCCATGACGGTGCGCGGCGGCGTCCGCAGGGTTTACCCGACCCTGCAAAAGATCAGCATCGACTACGCCATTCTGGAAAAGGCAGACAACGTGGCCGTGATTCCCGCCGAGTTCGGCTGGGACGACCTGGGCGACTGGAACGCGCTGGAACGGCTGCTGCGCGGCCAGGGCGAAAACGTGGCGGTGGGGCGGCACGTGGGCATCGACACCGAGGGGGCCATTCTGTACACCACCAACGGTGACGACCTGATCGCCACCATCGGCCTGGACGACGTGGTGGTGGTGCGCACCAATGAGGTGACGCTGGTGGTGCACAAGGACCGCACCCAGGACATCAAGAAACTGGTGCAGCAGCTGAAAGACAACCCTGACCTGGAGCGTTACGTCTGACCCTTTTTGCTGCGGGCAACCGCAGGCGCGGCACCAAGATTTCAGCACCGTCATTTGAGATTCACTCGGGCCAGCAGGCCAGACCTGGCGACAGACAGCGCCATGAGCAAGGACATCAGGAGACACCGTGGAAGACCGTATGGAGCAGGAAATAGACCTCAGTGTCCTGTGGAGGGGGATACAGCGCCGACTGGGCTGGATCGTCGGAATTGCGGCCCTGCTGGCGCTCGCGGTGTTCGTCTGGTCACGCAGCCAGCCCGCCGTGTACGAGGCCAGTTCCAGCATCATCGCGTCCAATACTCAGGGCCAGGACGGCGTGATCGGCAGCGCCCTGGTCAAAGCTCCGCCGCTGCCCGACGGCGCGGTGGCGCAGGCCATGCAGAGTACGCTCGTCGTCGGGCCACTGGTGCAGGCCGTGCAGAAGGAGCCGCTGTTTTCGGGGCCTGAGCGCGCCCGGCTGGTGGGCAACCTGCAAAAGGAACTGCGTGAGCAGAAGCTGAAGACCATCTCGCTGACCTCGCGGCTCGATCCCAGCGGCAACGGCATCTACACCATCACCGCCCAGGCCCGCACCGCCCGGGACGCCGAGCGGCTGGCAAATCTGGCCCGCATGGCGCTGCTCGACTGGGATACGGGCCGCGCCCTGCTGAACGTGGAGAAGGCCAAGACCGGGTTCCGCGCCCAGCTGCTTCAGGTGGACGGCCAGATCAGGACGGCCACTCAGGGCAGCGTCGAGCGTCAGACACTGATCACGCGCCGGGCCGCCATTCAGGACAGTCTGGCGCAGGTGACCATCCTGGAAACCTCGGCCACCGGCGTGCTGAGCCTGCTCTCGGCGGCGGTGCAGCCGCTGGACCCGGTTGCGCCCAAGCCCCTCAGGAACGCCGTGCTGGCGGGCCTGCTGGCGCTGCTGCTGGGCGTGGGCGTGGTGGCCCTCCAGACGGTGCTGGACCGCACCATCCGCTCGGAAGACGACCTGCTGGTCCTGAACGTCGCCACGCTGGGCGTGATTCCCAGATTGCGCAAGCGCGACATCGTGTTCAGCGGCATCGTGCGGGCGGCCCGCCAGGCGGGGCTGTACGAAGCGGTGGGCTTTCTGCGGGTCAACCTGCTGACCGCCTTCCAGCACCAATCCCACCCGGTGCTGATGATTTCCAGCACCTCTCCCGGCGAGGGCAAGAGCAGCCTGACCGCCACGCTGGCCGACGGGTTCGCGTCGAGCGGGCAGCGGGTGCTGATCGTGGACGCCGACCTGCGGCGTGGAACTCAGGCCGAGGTGTGGCAGAAGTTCGGCCAGGACGGGCAGTGGCACCAGCTGTCGGGCGTGGGTGGCGTGCGCACCAGCCAGGAGGCCCTTGCCAACCCGGCTAACGTACAGGTGCTGAAGACCGAGGACAACGTGGACGTGCTGCCCGCCGGGCCGAGCGTGCAGGACAGCCTGGGCCTGCTGAATAAAGCCGATATAGGGGCGGCGCTCACGCTCTGGCGGCAGAAATACGACATCATCCTGATCGACAGTGCGCCGTTGCTGGCCCTGGCCGACGGTCTGGTGGTGGGCGTGCATACGGACGGAGTGCTGATGGTGACAGAATTCGGGAAGACGAGTGCTCAGTCGGTCAAGGGGGCGATCCGGCGGGCAGACCGTGCGGGCCTGAAGATTCTGGGCTTCGTGATCAACAAGGCCGAGCGCCAGCGTGAAGAAAGCTATGGGTACGAGTATTCCCCCAGAAAAGTCACGGAGACTGTTTGAAAAATCTTCTCATTACAGGCGGCTGCGGCTTTATCGGCAGCAA
>JANXWI010000141.1 GCA_025351205.1 Deinococcus sp. | reverse complement strand
TTCCAGCCACGGCCCCAGCGGGCAGAAACGGTCGGCGGCCTTGGCCCGGAACCACTGCAAATCGCCCTTCTGCCTGTCGCGGGCGGTCAGGTCGTTGGCGCAGGTGTAGCCCACCACATGCTCCAGCGCGTTCCCTTGGGTCAGGCAGCTGGCCCGCCGCCCGATCACCAGGGCCAGTTCACCCTCATAGTGAAAATTCTCGGTCCAGGCCGGATAGGCCACCGTGCCGCCGGGTTCGGCCAGCGCGTTCGGCCCCTTGAGGAAGACGCCTGGCTCGGTGGGCAGGTTTTGGGCGTCGTTGCCCATCTCGCGGATGTGGTCCAGGTAGTTGCGGCCCACACACACGATCTTGCTCGGCTCCGCCGGGGCCAGCAATCTGACCTCTTCGAGCGGCACCTCTTCCCCTGTCGGCTCGCCCAGCATGCCCGCCGTGACCTCGATCAGGTCGCCCCTGACCCGCCCCCAGATGACCCGTCCACCGATTTCAGCCCTGACGATTTGCATGCGGGCAGTCTAGCGTCGTGGGTTCTGCCCCCGGCGCTACAGTCTGGGCATGGACGATTTGATGCAGGCGGCGCGGGTGTTCTGCGTCCCATTTTACTCTGAGCCGCAGCGGGCCTACCACACGCTCAGGCACGTAGAGTCCATGCTGGACGCCCTCGATGACCGAGGCGTGCTGACTTGCGCCCTGGCGCTGGCGGTGTGGGGCCATGACCTGATCTACGACCCGCAACGACAAGACAACGAGGCGCGGAGTGCCGGGCAGTTTGGCGACTGGCTGGGAGGTCAGGGGGCCGCGCCAGAGCTGGTGGCCGAGGTGCGCCGCCTGATTCTGGAAACACGGCACGCCGAACCGCCGACAGACAAGGCCGCCGCGCTGCTGGTAGACGCCGACCTGAGCATTTTCGGGGCCGACGACGACAGCTTCTGGGCATACGAGCGGGCGATCCGGCAGGAATACAGCTTCGTGCCCTGGGCGCTTTACCGGGGAGGCCGGACAGCCGTACTGAACGGGTTTTTGAAGCGCACGCAGATTTACACGACGCCCGAGTTTGCCGGGCTGGAGGCTGGGGCGCGGGCGTATCTAGGGGCGGCGATAGAGCGGCTGAAAACTCGGTATGCTGAATGAATAGGAAACCGCTCAGTTGTCTACGGTCATATCTGCACGCGCAGCAATGAAGATCACAAAGTGAATGCCGAGGCCATCGCAACATTCCCGTTTGATGACTATCAATTCAGAAATATATTTCTTCAAATAGAGATAAATAAATATCAAGCCCCCTCTATATTTATAGGTGGCACGTTTAAACAGATCGAAGAAGAGTGGGGAATCTGGCTCAACAGGCTGTCTGAGTTTCTAGGCAATCTCGAAGCGGTTGAAGCTAACATCATTCTCGATTGCCACTCGGGAAGGTTTGGGTGGACCTTACAGCCCGAGTCGATAGCATTTAATGTAGGTATATTTGACATCGAATCCCTGATCGGAGAGGAGTAGTTTATTACTTCTACTCCTAAAAATGAGGATGAGTTGAGTTATTACAGAGATTCTAATTTCATGTCACACTGTATCGTAAAGCGTCATATCGGGAAAGATGGCTGGACACATAATTGAAAAGGGTTGTCCATTCAAGGCAACCCTTTTTAAAAGCATCGATTGTTAGTCCGCTGCACTCTCCTGCAACCCGGCCTGAATACTCATTCGTTCCTTCTTCTCGTTCTCGGCCTCGCGTTCCAGCTTGGCCTTGATCTTCTTCAGGCGGAAGCTCTCCTCGCGTTCGCGCTGATCGAGCACGCCGCGAATGAAGCGGATGTCGGCCTGAATCCCCGGAATCACCACCTGTTCCAGCGCGTTCACGCGGCGAGACGTCTTCTTGATCTCTTCGCCGATGCGCCGAAGCTTGGTCTCGGTGGCCGCCACCTTAATGACCGCGCCCATCACGCCCTGAAAGTCGGCGGCGGCCTGGATGGTGCGCGACCCGACGTTGATCGGGCTGAACTCGGCGCGGCCACGCTCAGGAATCACGATCTTCGGCACCTTGACGCCGTACACGCTCTCAATCTGCATGTCGATCTGAAACTCGCTGCCCTGAGCGAGGCTCAAACTCTCGACGGCCTCGGGGCTGTCCCACGACTTCGCGCCGAACAGCGAGACGTAAGCGCCCTTGCTCACGCCGGACAGCTCCTCACGGGCCGCCAGCGCGTCCTTGACCAGCGCGAAGAACTCGCCGATCAACGCGTCACGCTTGCGCTTGAGCAGGTCCGCGCCGCTGCTGGCGGTCTTCAGGGAGCCTTTCGAGGCCAGCAGGGCACTGCGGGTAGGACTGATCTGATCTGCCATAACAATTCACCTCCTTAAACTGGGTTTGTTTTCCCCTCGCCCCTTGCGGGAGAGGGGCGCTGCAAAGCAGCGGGGAGAGGGGTCGCCCTTAAACCCGCGTCCCCTTCCACATCTCGTCCATCTTGGTGCCGTAGTACTTGTCGATGGTGTCCTTGCTCAGACGGGTCAGCTGGCTCTGCGGCAGCTTGCTGAGAATGGCCCAGCCCACGGTCAGGCTCTCCTCGATGCTGCGGTTCTGGCCGCCCTGCCCGATGAAGTAGGTCTCGAAGTCGTTGGCGAAGTACAGGTACAGCTTGTCGGTCTCGCTCAGCGCGTCCTCACCGGTAATCGCCACCAGCTTACGCAGGTCGAGGCCGGTGGCGTAGGCGGCGAACAGCTGGTCCGACACATTCTTGTGATCGGCGCGGGTCTTGCCCTTGCCGATGCCGTTGCCCTGAAGGCGGCTCAGGCTGGGCAGCGGGTTGATCGGCGGGAAGATGCCCTTGGCGTTCAGGCCCCGGTCCACCACGATCTGCCCTTCCGTGATGTAGCCGGTCAGGTCGGGGATGGGGTGCGTAATATCGTCGTCGGGCATGGACAGAATCGGAATCTGGGTGACGCTGCCGGGCTTGCCCTGCACCACGCCCGCACGCTCATACAGCGAGGCCAGGTCGGTGTACATGTAGCCGGGGAAGCCGCGCCGTCCGGGGATCTCCTCACGGGCACCGCC
>JANXWI010000488.1 GCA_025351205.1 Deinococcus sp. | reverse complement strand
GTCGAGCACCAGTCTGCCCGCCGAGACGAGCAGTGGCCCCGCCGCCAGCGCCTCCTGCGTGCCGTCCCAGCCGGGAGCCTGCCAGTTCAGGCTGTACCCCAGCGGGCTGCCCACCGGCAGGGCCAGCTGCGGGTAGCGGGCGGGGTCGAAGGTCACGGCAAATTCTCCGGCCCCCGGCACGAAGCGGCCCGTCATGGCGCGGGCCACGCTGCCAGACACCGTGCTTCCAGACACAACAGTTCCGGCGCTGCCCGGCCCGCCCTGCAAGATCAGGGTGTTCAGTGCGTCGCCGCCCACCGCCGTGCGCCCGTCGCCCACGAAGGCCGTGACCCACAGGGGGTTGGCCCTCGCGCCCACGCTGTTGACGGTGAGCGACAGGCCAGAGCCGCTGAGCACGTAGCGCGGGCGGGGATACCCCAGCCGGGGCGTGCCCTGGGTGTCGAAGCCCAGCGTGGCCCGCCTTTCCAGGCTGGGCGAGAGCATCAGGCCGCCAAGGGCCACCAGATCGACAGGCAGACTGCTGGCCGGATCGAAGTAGCCGCCGTTCACGCCCGCCACGCCGCCCAGCGATTTCACCAGGTCGGCCACCCCGCTCGCGCGTCCCAGCGGGGCCGCCACCACCCTGGGGACGTAGCGGGCGTCGAAGGTCAGCAGGCTCAGGCCGCCCAGTCTGCGCAGGGTCACGCCGCCCGGCAGGCCGCTCTGCTGCACCGGGGGCGGCACGCTGCTGTCGATGTTGGTGGTGGTGTCGATCACGATCCGGAAGGGGTTTTGCAGCGTGAACACCTCGCTCACGCCGCCGGAAGTGCCCAGCCGCACGCTGCTGCCCGCCGCGCCCAGAGACACGCCCAGGTCGTCGCCCGATTCGAGCTGCTGGGTCTGCGGGCTGCTGCTCACGCCGGGCAGGGTCAGGGTCACTCCGCCGGGGTCTCGCTGCAAGGTGTAGGCCACCTGTGCGCTGAACTCCATCACCACCCGCTGAAGCTCAATGTTGCGGTCCAGCGTGCGGCTGCTGCGAACCGAGGTCAGCGCGGCCACCGGGGTAAAACCGGGGGTCACAGGTGGCCGCGTGGGCGGGGCTGGAGGTTGCGTCACGGGCGGTTGGACGACGGGCGGCGCAGGGTTGGAAGGCACTGGACTGGGCTGACCTGAACTGAGTTGACCTGGACTGGATTGAACTGGGCTGGGCGGCGCTCGCAGCACCACGCCAGACAAAGTCTGTACAGTTCCCGCCTGGGCGAAATCGAGGACGTCGGGCGTGTCGGCCAGGGTGGGCACGCCCAGCACGGCCAGCACGCCGAGCGGCACGTACAGGCTGCCGCCCAGACCTTCCGGCACCGGCAGCGTGGCCGGAACAGTGGCGATGTTCTGCGCCAGCCAGCGGCCCCCCACAAAGGTCAGGGTACGCCCGCTGTAGCTCAGGCTCAGGCCGGACGCCCCACTCTGCACCGCTACCCCCAGGCGCGGCAGAACACCCAGGGGCAGGCCCTCCACCGCCCCGGTCAGCGGCCTGGTCTGCACTTCCGGGCTGATCAGCACGCCGCCCAGCGCCACCGGGCGGGCCTGGGCAAACCCAGAACAGGCGACCAGAACAGCGCCCAGCAACAGGGAACGGGACAGCAACGCGGCGGGACGTTTCACGCGGGGCAGTGTAGAGGGTGGGCGTCACGGGCAGGTGAGCGCCCAGCCACAGGCTCTGACCTGTGGCCGCTATGAGATATTCGTGGGCCTGAAGTTGCCTGCGCCCCTATACTGGACGCATCATGATCGAACCCTCCCTGGCACTCTACGGTGAAACCTTCGAGAAGGTGGAGCAGCACCTCGAAGAACTGCTGGCGGCCACCGGCGTGCGCTACTGCCTGCTGGTGGACCGCAAGGGCTTCGTGCTGTCTCACAAGGAGGCGCTGTGGGCGCCGCGTCCGCCCGCCCTCGACAGCGTGGCGACCCTGGTGGCCGGGAACGCCGCCGCCACCGGGGCGCTGGCAAACATGCTGGGCGAATCGACCTTTTCAGAGCAGATTCACCAGGGCGAGAAGGGCGTGCTGTACGTCGAGTCGGTGGGTGACAGCGCCCTGCTGACCCTCATTTTCGATTCGAGCGTGCCGCTGGGCCGGGTCAAGGTGTACGCCAAGAAGACCATCACGGCCATCACCGGGCTGCTCAAGACCTTGCAGGACGTGCCCGCCGTGTCGTTCGACCAGAGCTTCAGCGTCAGTGCCTCGGCCCTGCTCGACGACCTGCTGGGCTGATGAGGACCAACATCATGGAGAGGCCGTCATGAGCACCATCAACTTTGCCGCCCGCGAGATCAACTGCAAGATCGTCTACTACGGCCCCGGCATGTCGGGCAAGACGACCAACCTCAAGCATGTGTTCACCAAGGTGCCGACCCACCTGCGCGGCGAGATGATCAGCTTGGCCACCGAAGACGAGCGCACGCTGTTCTTTGACTTCCTGCCACTCGACCTGGGGTCAGTGCAGGGCTTCAAGACCCGCTTTCACCTGTACACCGTGCCGGGGCAGGTGTTCTACAACGCCAGCCGCAAGCTGATCCTGCGCGGCGTGGACGGCATCGTGTTCGTGGCCGACAGCGCCCCCAACCGCCTGCGGGCCAACGCCGAGAGCATGCGCAACCTGCGCGAGAACCTGCTGGAACACGGCCTGGACATCAAGACCATTCCCATGATTTTGCAGATCAACAAACGCGACCTGGAAGGCGCCCTGCCGGTGGAGATGATCCGGGCGGTGATCGACCCCAAAGGCGAGCTGCTCATCACCGAGGCCAGCGCCCACGAGGGCAGGGGCGTGTTCGAGACCCTGAAAGCCGTGAGCAAGATGGTACTCGAACGCCTGTCGCAGCCGACCTGATCACCGACGTAAGAGGCTGGTAGCGTGTGGGGGGAGGATTCACTCCACCGTCAACCAACTGGACGGGGATTCTTTTCCTCCCTCCCTTTGTGGGAGAGGGGCCTCGCGCAGCGAGGGGGTGAGGGGAAGGCGGGCCAAGCATTTCAAGAAGCCTGACCAATTGCCCCCCACTGACCGGTTGCCGCTGCATAACACGCTCTATTTTTAGATACAGTCACTCATGCTCACGCTCTCGGTTCTGCCCGGTGAATACGCCGTCTGCCAGCTTCCCGCCGATCAGGTCATCCCGGCCTGGGCCAGCGCCGGGGAGCTGTTCTCGGTCACGCGCACCCCGGATGAGCTTTCGCTGGTCTGTGAAGCTGATCGGGTGCCGGAAGGCGTTCGGCACGCCGCTGGCTGGGCCGCTCTGAAACTGCACGGCCCCTTTGACTTTGCCCTGACCGGCATCCTGGCGGGCGTACTGAATCCGCTGCATGCGGCGGGCGTGGGCATCTTCGCGCTGTCCACCTTCGACACCGATTACGTGCTGGTGCAGGCGGCGCAGCTGCAACAGGCCGTGTCGGCGCTGCGCGGGGCGGGCCATATGGTTCACAGCAGCCCGGATCAGGAAAGCGCGTAGCCCGAGACCGTCCAGCCCTCGTGCTGCCAGCGGTCCAGGGCTTCCCCCTGCCGCACCACCTGACGCGGTGCGAACCACGCCTGCGCCTCCTTGTGAAACAGCCATCCGTGTCCCAGCGCCAGGGCGGCGTGCTGCACCACTCCGGCAGCGTCACGCCAGACCAGGACGGTGCCGCACCCCTCCAGGTCGTCTGAGGGCACGGCGGCGCGTTCCAGCCAGCGCAGAAAGGGCGGCGAGTGCATCCACAGGCCGCTCACGCCCGGCACGCCGCAGGCCGCCATGACCGAGCCGAAGCAGTTGGGGCCGCTGTCGGCTGCAAAGGTGCCCATCAGCGGCAGCGACTCGGGAAAACGCCCGCGCAGCTCGCGGCGGTGCGCTGGCGTCAACTCGCGGCGGCGGCAGGGCATGCGGTCCGTTTCGAGAAAGGTCTTGAGGTGCGCCCAGCGGGCGGCGGGGGTCAGTGTTTTCCAGGGACCGGGCCACCAGACCGAGAGTTCCCGGGTGCGTGGGTCGCACTCTATCCCGCCCCGCCGGAAGCCCAGTTGCGCCTCCAGCAGCTCGGTGCGGGTGTGTGGCGGCAGGGCCGCGAAGTCCTGTTCGTTCAGCAGCAGCGCCCAGCTGGCCTCCGGGGCCACGTCGTGCAGGTTC
>JANXWI010000383.1 GCA_025351205.1 Deinococcus sp. | reverse complement strand
CAGGCTCAGGCGCTCGTCGCGGGCCACCATGTGCGTCAGGGCCAGACTCGCCAGGTACGGCAGGTGGCTGATGGTCGCCACGAGCTGATCGTGGGCGTCGGGCGGCATCACCACCGGGGCCGCGCCCAGCCCCTCGACCATCCGGCGCACCCGGCTCAGGGCGGTTAGTGGCGTGGTTTCGGTGGGCGTCAGCACCCAGACGGCGTTTTCCAGCAGCGCAGCGCTTGCGTTCTGCACGCCGCCACGCTCGCTGCCCGCCATCGGGTGCCCCGGCACGAACTGCCGCACGCCCAGCGCTTCCAGCTCGGCAGCGATGCTCGCCTTGACGCTGCCCACGTCGGTCACCACTGTATGCGGGCTGATGAAAGGAGCGAGTTCACGCGCCAGGGCGGGCAGCACCTTGACCGGGGCGGCCAGCACCACCAGATCGGCCTCGCGCAACCACTCGCCGCTACTGGCCCGCGCCTCGTCGATCACGCCCAGCGCCAGCGCCTCCTGCAAGGCTTCGGGCGAGGCGTCGTAGCCGATGACGTGGCCCACCAGGCCATGTTGCCGCAGCCCCAGCGCCAGCGAACCGCCGATCAGTCCCACGCCCGCGATCACCGCCGTCTGGAACATGGGTTGGAGATTGGGTTTCTGCTTCACGCCGCCCCTGAGGTCATCAGGGGAAAAGGTAGCACGGGTCAGAGAGTTTCTGAAGCTATAGGGCGCAATATAAATATTTATCTGCTAAAATTGGATCGGAAGAATACTGGGAAACCAATATCTTGGTATAATTTGCGGTATGTCTAACTTCACTCCTCTGATAAGATCAACTTCCTCAATCTTGCCACTGATACGCCAATTGCGATCGCAAAGAGAACGGAAATTAATAATTTAAGTGGATCAACTTGCGAAGACAAAATTATCATTGTTGTTTGTATAATAAACCCACACACATATGAAGCTAGTATAATACCCCAAATAATTCTTTGACGCTTACTTGATGTTTTCCGGCTTATACTATTCATTCAGCACCCCGATACAGCTACTGAATTTTGAGCTCGATTGAGATTTTGTTGTGCCCTGGCCATTTGCCCGGCAGTAAAAACGGCTGTTCCACCAGCCGCCACAGTGAAAGCTACACCGATACCTGTAGGGGTGGTAAACAAGAGGCCAACGAAACTAACAAGAGCAAAAGAGTATGCGCCTACAGCAAGCCACCTATCATTATTAGCATCTCTCAAGGTCTGTATGAGACCGGGACAATCTACTACTGGTTTACCGTTGCAGATGAGAACGGGTTTTGCTGCAGTGCCAGATAATATGCAGTTAGCTAGTTTATCGCCCGCGAATAGAGGGTCACTTCTAGCTCGCGCCGCTGCGACGCTCAAAGTTTGCAAAGCTTGAGTTTGAATAGGATTACGAAAAAATATAGCTCTAGCCTCTGGCTGAGACGGGCTAATGTCGAGATAAATCTTATTGTCTGGATTTTCAGAGAGTGATTGCGTAGTGACAGCACCGCTTTTGGCAGAGGCAATGCCTACGCTGACGGTATTAGTGTCGTACACGTATTGTGAGAATGAGCCGCCGTCGGCAAATTTATCACCTCTATTAACAGTCGTTAATTGCGCCCTTCTGAGTTCTTTTATAATACGGCCCGTTTCTGATATATCAGCCTCATGGTAATCGACTTGTATCTGAGCATACGTATCTGGAGACGTTCTAAAAGACATATAAACTTGAATCGTATATGAAGAAGGATCTGGTATCGCCTCTTGAACGGCAGTATCAAAATCTAACTCACTCGTTATATCTCCATATCGACCTAAGCGAGCAAGGGCCTCTTTAATTTGAGTAGTATTATATAATATTGACCGTCTAACGTCTGTGCTCATAGGGTAAAGATCAGATCGTTGGAGTGGTGTCTGAACACCTTGAGTTTTTAACGTCGATTCACTATGATCAAAAGACGAAGAAATAATGGGGGTAATTGATGTCTGAGAGCATGATGTTACAAGAGTTAAGACTGATAACATGGCAGGAAGTAATGTTCGTTTATGGAAGCCATTCTCTCTAACAAATCACTCATCTTTCACACTCCTGTATACACGAATCGAACTAGAGCAAAGAAGATTTCAACGATTCTGATCCTCTAAAATCCCGAAGGTTAAACTCCTCATCATTTTGATGTGCTAACACTTTAATCATATTCACCAAACCTGTCAAGTCATGTGCTCACATCTTTTTAAGCGATATTAAACATCTTAAGGTCAAACGATCTAAACTTCCATGAGTATTTCAGCTGATTAATTCCACTAAATTGCAGGGCCAGCCGGTTTCTTGTGGTGAGCGTCACTTCGCCGTTTTCTGCGCCGGATACAGCAATGTATATCCCTCCTTGACCGCCAGGGCTTCACGCACCGGCTTTGGCAGGATGGCGCGGAACTTTGGCCCCAGCGATCCAGAGTACACGTCCTGAGCGTTTGGGTTCAGTTCAGACATGGGGACACTTTAGCACCAGGGTGTCCTGAATGTTTTTTGGAAAATAGAAGCCCCCGGCCAACCTGCACCGGGGGCTTCGTTCACCTGAAAACAGTTACTCCGTAGCCACGCTCTGATCCACCGTCTGCGCGGCGGGCAGCACCATCCTGAAGTGGGCGGCGGGGTCCACCAGCAGTTCGGCAATCTTTCTGGCGGCCACGGGCTGCTCACTTTTGGTCAGCACCTCGTGGTAGTCGCCCAGCAGCTCGCGGATGTCGGCCACGCCCTGAGCGCTCAGCGGCAGCACCTTCACGCTGGCACCCTTGGCGAGCCGGCGGTTCAGGGCCGCGTCGTCCAGGCCGTGTGCAGGCTCGTGGCGCAGGTACACCACGCCGCCCGACATGCCCGAGCAGATCCAGGGGCCAGCGTCGCCCACCACCACGGCCCGCCCGGCGGTCATGTACTCAAACGCATAGCCCTTGGCGTTGGCGCGGGTGGCGAGTGCGCCCAGCTCGTCCTGCACCGGGGCGCGCAGCTCGCCGCCCAGCACCACATCGGCCCCCGATAACCTGACGCAGAAGCGGCTGTCGGCGCTGCCCTGGATCAGAAAACGGCCCCCGATGGCCCCGTAGGCGAAGCTCTTGCCCACCGAGCCGTCGACGCGGTTGCCCTGGTGGTTGCGGCCCTTGAGGATCACGATGCGGCCCCCCAGCGCACTCTTGCCCACGCCGTCCTGCGCGCCTCCGTCCACCTGAATCTCGACGGGCGCGTTGTTGAAGGCCCCCAGCCCGTTGCCGGGAATGCTGCCCGCCTCGAAGTGCAGCTGCACCTTGCGGCCCGCCCCCTTCTGCCCTGGACCCATCTTGCGCTCGCGGGTCAGCGTGCCCACCAGGTGCGTGCCCAGGGCGCGTTCGGCGCTGGCCACGGGGCCGTCGCGGTACACCACGTCGTCCTCGCCCTCTTCTTCTATGGCCTCACTCACCCACTCGCTGACCATGCGCGTCATGTAGTTCAGCGGCTTGTGAATCACGCGGCTGCCGATGGCCTTCCAGGCTTCGGGTTCCTCGACGCTTTCCAGCAGCTCACTCAGGTCCAGCAGCGGGGTGCTGGCGGTCAGCAGGTCACTGCGGCCCCGCAGTTCCGAGATGCTGCCCAGACCCAGGCCCGCCACGATCTCGCGCAGGGTTCCCGCAATGGCGCTGTAGAAGGTGTGCAGGCGCTGCACTTCCACCGGCAGATCACGTGGCACGAAACGTTTCATGCCGTGGGCTGTTGCCTGCTCCTGCGTCTCGACCTGGGTGGCGATGCCCACGTGGCAGGTGTCGAGCTGGCAGCCACGGCAGATGGTGCAGCCGATGGCGACCATGCTCAGGGTGCCGAAACCCACCCGGTCTGCGCCCAGCGCCACCATGCGGGCCACGTCCAGCGCCGTTTTCAGACCGCCGTCGGCCCACAGTTCCACCTTGTCGCGCAGCCCGGCCTGGGTCAGCGCCCGGTGCGCCCGCTTGACGCCGAACTCGACGGGCATTCCGGCGTACTTCAGCGCGTGGCTGCGGGCCGCGCCGGTGCCGCCTTCGAAACCCGACAGCGTGATGATGTGTGCGCCTGCCTTCGCCACGCCCATCGCGATGGTGCCGATGCCGGGCACCACGGGCACCTTGACCGAAATCTTGGCATTCGGGTTGATGGTCTTCAGTTCCTCGACCAGCTGCGCGAGGTCCTCGATGCTGTACACGTCGTGGTTGTTGCTGGGGCTGATCAGGTCGATGCCGCGCACCGCGTGCCGGGCCGCCGCCACCTTGTCGGTGACTTTCTTGCCGGGCAGGTGGCCGCCCTCGCCGGGCTTGGCTCCCTGGCCCACCTTGATCTCGATCACGTGGCAGCTGTTCAACATCTGGGAACTGACGCCGAAGCGGCCCGACGCCACCTGCTGCCCGCGCCAGTGGTTGTAGTGGCCCATCATCTCGGGAATCTCGCCGCCCTCGCCGTTCATCGCCATGATGTTCAGCTTCTTGGCCGCCTCCACGTAGCTGCGAAAGGCCGTCTCACCCTGTGAGCCGAAGCTCATGGCCGAGATCACGAACGGCAGGCTGTGGCCGCCGATGGCGAGGTCCACGCTGTCGGGGTCGATGCTCTCTGCGTCGCCGGGGGTGCGGAACTCCAGCAGTTGCCGCGCGGCCAGCGGGGTCTCGGTTTCTAGCGCCCGCAGCCGCGCCTGATAATCGCTGCCGGAAATCTCGCCGTTGGCCAGGCTGAAGGCTGCCTTGAACACGCGCGGGTTGAAGCGCTGGTCGCGGTCCATCACCTCGCTGCTGGCCTGAAAGCGCTCCAGCCGCCGGTGCAGCGTGCCTTCCAGGGCCGAAAGGCTGTAGCCCTTCTGGACCCCCGCCACCTCGCCGCCCCAGAAGCCGCGCACGTTCAGCTCGGTGGTCAGATCACGCGAAAGCCCCAGGGCCGCGAAAATCTGGCCGTAGCCGCGCAGCTCGTGGATGCCCATGGTGCTCATGACCTTCTCGACACCCTTGGTGAACCCCGCCACCAGACGGCTCTCGGCCTCGGGTGAGGGGTACAGCGCGTAGGCGGCGGCAGGCTCCACGGCTTCCGCGCCCAGCCCGACCAGCAGCATCAGGTCGTGCAGGTTGCGCACCTGGGCGCTGCGGACCACCACGCTGGTCAGGCGGCGCAGGCTGATCCCGGCCTCGTTGCGCGTCTCGGTCAGGTGATGTTCCAGCGATCCGGCGGCCAGCACGATGTCGATGGCCGATTCACCGTTGGCATACAGCGCGGTGTCGTCGAGCAGCAGCACCTCCGCGCCCGACTGCACGGCCTCGGCGGCGCTCACTTTCAGGCGCGTCAGGGCGGCGTCCAGGCCCTCGCCTGCCCGCAGGTTGGGCACCAGCATCGTGACCTTCAGTGCGGCTTTCAGGCTCGCCACGGTCAGCGTGCCGTGCGTCTCGGCCACGGCGCGGGTCACGGCCAGCACCGGCGTCAGGATGTCCACGCTGTTGCCGTCGCTGCTGCCCGGCAGCGGGCGGCGGCCCAGCAGGGCGCGGGTGGAGAAGTGCTCGATCTCGCGCTCGCGGTCAATCGCGGGGTTGGTCACCACCGCCACGGTTTCGCGGAAGAACTCGGCCAGGTTGGGTTTCTCGGGCTTCAGTGCGGGCAGCTGGCCGTCGAAACCCAGCGAGGCAATCGGCTCTGCGCCCTTGTCGGCCAGCGCCTTGATGTATTCCTCGTCCCAGCGGTCCCAGCCAAAGGCGGCGCGGGCGGCCTTGGTGAACTCGGGCAGCTCACTGTCGATGGCCTCTATGTGCGGCCCCGGCACGCGCCTGTGGGCGTCGTCGAAGTTGTAGCCCTTCTGGTGGACGCGCTCCAGCACCAGCCGCTGCACCCCCTCGTTGGCGTGCAGTTTCACCATCCCGCCGCCCAGACACGCGACCATCTTCTCGCCGGGGGCGAAGGGGGCCGGGTCGTTGACCATTGACCCCAGCGGAATCACGCCGCGCTCGCTGCTCCAGAAGTATTCCTTCTCTGTTTCGCCGAACCACAGCGGGCGCAGGCCCATCGCGTCCACCGAAAACACGCACTCGCTCTGGTCGCGCGAGATGATCGCCGCCGGACCCTGCGCCAGCGGCCCGCCGCCCGCCCGCAGGCCGATGTAGGCGCTCTGAAGGCTGGTGCTGAAACTCTTGACCTCGCTCAGTACCGGCGGAAACACGCTCTCGATGGCTTCCAGCAGGCTCATTCCCTGGGTATAGATGTGGCCGGCCAGCACCCGGTTCAGGTCCTGGCTGTCGGAGCCGCCGGTCAGCGGCAGGCCGAGCTGGTGGCCCTCCTTGCGCAGCCGGTCGATGGTGTTGATCTCGCCGTTGTGCGCCAGAAGGCTGAAGGGCTGCACCTGCTCGAAGGTGGACAGCGTGTTGGTGCTGTAGCGGTTGTGCCCGATGGTACACACCGACACGAACTCGGGGTGCGACAGGTCGGGGTAGTAGCGCGGCAGCAGTTCGGCGCTGCCGCGCACCTTGTACACCACGCTGTGGGTGCTCAGGCTCACCACATGCACCGGATGATGGGCCTCAAGCTCCAGCCCCAGCTCGAACAGCTGCCGGTTGCGCTCGCGCGAGGTGTCTCCCTGTACGGTTCCACTCAGCTGCACGAACTGCGGCTCGGTCAGGCGGGCCACCGGCCCCAGGGCGCGGCTGTACACCTGCCCGACCCGCTCCAGTTTCACCTGCACGCCGTAACGCGGGGCGACCACCCGCAGCGCGTCCTGAATCTCGCGCACGTTCAGCCCCTGCGGCACGAACAGGTGGGCCACAAAAAATTCGGGCGCGTCCACACTGCCCGGGTTCAGCTGGGCCTCGTCGTACCAGCGCTTCCAGAGCAGGCGGGGAATGTCGGTCTGAATGCCCGCGCCGTCGCCCTCGCCGCGCACCTCGCCGCTGCGGTGGGCCATGTGCGCCAGCTCTTCCAGGGCGCGCACCACGTTGCCGTGGGTGGCCTCGCCGGTCTTCCTGATCTTGCATAAAATACCGCAAGCGTCGTGGCCCACCGAATCGAAACTGCCAGGAAACCGACCCTCCAGGCGGGTACGCTCGGCCTGACGGTACAGGCTGTCATGGTGGCCGTCTTCACGCAGCTGGCCCAGCTGGGGCTGGCTGCGTCGGTTCTTCTTGGCGGGGTTTGTCATGGCAGCCTCCTGCGGTGCTGGGCCTTGCGCGGTTCACTGGCCACTTGGCCGTGGAGTCTGTGGAAAAGGGCCGACAGAATGGGGGCAGAGTGGGGTCAGCAGAAGCTGTGGAGGGGTCAGTCGGTGGGCAGGTCGGCTGGTCGGTGGGCAGCGCAATGGGCGAAGAGGCAAAGCGTGTCAAAAAGCGTGTCGAAGGGTGGACCCGTCACCGGCGGGGCGGACTGTGCGGTGCCGATCTGTGTGCGGTATCCGGGTGGTGGCCCCCGCATTGGTGTGTTCCCTACACCATTGATAGATTATTCATCAGTTTGAATACTCTGACCGTGTTCTGCCTTGCCCTGTCCAGACGTGTTCGCCTTCACGCGGCCACATGGATCGCTCCAGACTGTAACGGCCCAAACTGTAACAGCGAGGGTAGCGCGCAGCTGCGGGCCGTCAATCGCCGGGCCGAGATGAGGGACGTTCAGAAAACTTCATCTCCGCGCCGGGACAATTGACCTCGGCGCTGCCCAGCTTTATGCTGACAGTCAGGCTCCAGCGTTTTGGGGAAACGCCTGGACGCTCTGCCGGTTGCCAGGCTGCTGGTTACCGGGCAGAGGGCCGCGCCTCAGCGCCGGATTTCTACCGCCTGATCTACATTGCCAGATCTACACCGCTGAATCACACTGCTGCATCGCCGCAACAAAACGACTGGCAAGACGACTGGGGGGAAGGCTTGGAAACCTTGAAGGTATCGGGGAAATCGCGGCCAAACGCGGTGGCGGGGGCCATCGCCGCGCTGCTCAGGTCGCAGGGCGAGGTCGAGGTGCAGGCCATCGGCCCGGCGGCGGTCAATCAGGCGGTCAAGGCCATCGCCATCGCGCGCGGCTACATTATTCCGGAAAACCTCGACCTGCACACGCAGCCCGCCTTCGTGAAGCTGGACATCGACGACGAGGAACGCACCGCCGTGCGCTTCGCCGTGCGCGGATTCAAGCTGAGCTGAGGAAGAGCGTACAGCCTGCGGAGAAAGCTGCGCTGACCTGGCGCTCAATGGGTCGGCGCAGCTTTTTCTATAAGCTTTACACCGCCCATCCAACCTACGTTTTTCCAATCCGTCAGGCTCTAGACTGTTCTTACATGACTGCACTCCCCGATTTGCAGGGGGCCTTCCGCGAGCTGGGTTACGTCGCGTCCGGGCCACTGTCCACCGCCCTCAGATTGGTCACGGCGCTGGGCAGACCGCTGCTGCTTGAAGGGCCTGCCGGGGTGGGCAAGACCGAGGCCGCCAAGACGCTGGCCCTGGCGCTCGGCACCCGTCTGATCCGGCTGCAATGCTACGAGGGCCTGGACGCCCAGAGTGCCCTGTACGAGTGGAATTACCCCCGGCAGCTGCTGCGGCTGCGTCAGAGCGAACTTCAGGGCCAGAGAGAAGACGCTCGGGGCCACGCCGAAACTGACCTGTACGGCCCCGAGTTCCTGCTGCGCCGCCCGCTGCTGGAAGCCATCTCGCAGCCCGTGGCCCCGGTGCTGCTAATCGACGAGGTGGACCGCGCCGACGACGCCTTTGAGGCGTTTCTGCTGGAGCTGCTGGCCGAGTGGCAGATCAGCATTCCCGAGTTGGGTACGGTCCACGCCGTCACGCGCCCGCACGTCATCCTGACCAGCAACCGCGCCCGTGAGCTGAGCGACGCCCTGCGCCGCCGCTGTCTGTATCTGTGGGTCGATTACCCCGGCCCCGAGGAAGAACTGCACATCATCCGCTCGCGGCTGCCGCACATCGACGAGGCGCTGGCCCGGCAGGTGGGCGCGGCGGTGTCGTATCTGCGTTCGCTGCCGCTGTCCAAGGCCCCTGGCGTGGCCGAGACGCTCGACTGGGCCGAGGCGCTGGTGGTGCTGCACCATGACGCGCTGAGTGCCGAGGTGGTGCAGGATACGCTGGGCTGCGTGCTGAAGCTGCGCGAGGACCAGCAGCTCGTCGGGCTGAACGTGCAGGCGCTGGTGGGCGCGGCGATGCGGGGGATGTGAGTGGCATGTGGCGCTGGCGTGTTTCCAAGGCTTTGGCTTTGAGCTTCTGCATTTCCCCCACCCCCAGCCCCTACCCCCACCGGGGTAGGGGGGCTTACAGAACCGTCAAGCGCTGCGCTGTTGGCAAGGCGACTAGGTTTAGACCTCGGCGTATTAACCCTGGTTTTATGTACCTGGAAAGCGGAAATCCGCTTCCTGATATTGGAAGGGCTGTGAGTGTGTTTCGACGACTCGCCCGGCAGGGCGCGGCTTTGATCCGCCGAAGGCTGTGCGGGAGCGATTTACTAGGGCTGCCAATTCAATCTGACGATCTACTTTTGACCCGGAGCTTTGGCGAGATAAAACCCACTTTGTTTTGCCCTTTGCCCCTCCCCCTTGAGGGGGGAGGTTGGGACTGGCACAGCTCCGCAGGAGAGGGGGTGAACGGGCTGAGCGTCCAGAAGCCAGTTTTCGTGAAGAGAAATTCCTGTGTCTGACCTGAGCGCCAGCCTCTCCGTGTTCGCCCAGACCCTGCGCGCCAACGGCCTGAAGGTCGGTCCCGGCGAGGTGGCCGACGCGCTGCGGGCCATGACGCTGCTCGACACGCTGAACCCGGTGCAGATGCAGGACGCGCTGCGGATGGTGCTGACCGCCCACCAGCGCGAACGGGCGGTGTTCGACGCGGCCTTCGTCGATCACTTTCTGCTGCGCGGGGCCAATGACGCCGACTTGCAGCCGCTGGGCGTCAAGAAACCGCCGACCCAGCAGCTGCCCGAACCCGACGACGCGCGTTCCGGCCCGCCGAAGGAGCAGGAAGGCGAGGGTGAGGGGGCACAGACTCAGAGCAGCCGCCGTGAGCAGGGTCAGGGCGACGACCAGGACGAGGGCGAGGGCCAGACGCTGCGCAGTCAGCTCAGCCCGCACGCCTCGCGCCAGGAAGCGGATGAAGGGTACGGCGGCGAACTGGAGGAGCTTTTGCACGCGGCCTCACGCCTGATCAGGCGGGTGCAACTGGGGCGCAGTCGGCGCTGGCGGGCCATGCCCAGGGGACAGCGTTTCGACCTGAGGCGCACCCTGCGGGCCTCGCTGCGCACCGGCGGTGACCCGGTGTCGGTGCGCTACCAGGGCCACCCGCGCCGCTTCCCGCGCTTCCTGATCGTGCTGGACGGCAGCCGCAGCATGGCCCCGCACGCCGCGCTGCTGCTGCGCTACGCCGCCGCCCTGATGTTGCAGAGTGGTGGCAGCCGCCGGGTCGAGGTCTACAGTTTTTCCACCGGCCTGACCCGCCTGACGCCCCTGCTGCGGCACTCGCTGGCCCAGCGCCGCGACTGGAAGCTCAGGCTGCCCGATCTGGGCGAGGGCTGGGGCGGCGGCACGCGCATCGGCGACAACCTGCTGCGGCTGACCCAGAGCGAGCGTGCCCGCCTGACCCCCGATACCGTGACGCTGGTGCTCAGCGACGGCCTGGACACCGGAGAGCCGCAGCTGCTGGCCCGCGCCGTGCGCGAGTTGGCCCGCCTGAGCGGGCGGCTCATCTGGCTCAACCCACTGGCGGGCATCCCCGGCTACCTGCCCATCGCGCGCGGCATGGCGGCGGCCTTACCGTACCTCGACGTGTTCGCGGCGGCAGACGACGTACAGGCGCTCGAACAGCTGCCGGGCAAGCTGAAGCGGTAGGGAAGACGCCCGGGTCGGAATGGGGCCAGTACAGCCATCACTGATCTGACGGGGGTTCTCTTCCCCTCTATCCCTGGGAGACTGGTACAGCCCGAAGGGAGGGGCCTCGCGCAGCGAGGGGGTGAGGGGGGGTGAACGGGCCAGGCATCAAAGAAAAGAGGTCTGATCATGCCCCTGGTCATCAAGCGGCAGAAACCGCCGCCCCGGGCAGCTTCCCAGGTCGGCGGTTTTGGCAACGCTGAATTTCTCAGCTCACGTTGACGATGAAGTGGTGGTAGCCGGTGGCTCCTTCCGGCAGGGCGTCGGCCTCGGCTTCCTTCTGGGCCACGCTGCCCGAGAAGGCCCGCACCGCCACCTGATAGCTGCCTGCCGTGGGCGTGAAGGGCAGCTCCCAGGGCGTCCAGGCGTGTTTCGTGCGCGGGGCGATCAGTCTGGCGGTCTTCCAGTTCTTGCCGCCGTCCACGGTCACTTCCACTTTTGTGATCGGCTGGTCACCGAAGAATGCAATCCCCCGGATGAAGCTGGCCTCTCCGGCCTTCATCAGCGGGCTGATCTCCTGCGGCTGGTCGATGCGGCTGAGCAGCTCGACCTCCGCCGCCTTGCTCCAGCCGCGCTTGACCCAGTAGCCGGGTTCGTCTGTGGCGCTGAGCTTAATGCCCGTGATCCAGCGCGGCTGCTTCATGCCGTAGCGGCCCGGGATCAGCACCCGCAGCGGAAAGCCGTGCTTGACGTTCAGCGGCTGCCCGTTGAGGCTGTGCACCAGCAGCACGTCGTCTTCCAGGGCGCGGCCCAGCGGCAGCGACTCGGTGTAGCCGTCGGCGGCCTCCCAGATCAGGTATTTCGCCCCGCCCTGCACGCCCGCCGCTTTCAGCAGCTCCGAGAGCCGGAAGCCCTGCCAGACGCCGTTGGACAGCAGCGGTCCACCGACCGGGTTGGAAATACAGGCCAGAGTGCGTTCCTCGGTCACGGGCGAAAATTTCTTCAGGTCGGCCAGCGTCAGGCTCTGCGGAGTCCGTACCATGCCGCTGACCTTCAGCCGCCACTTGGCCCCGTCCACTTTCGGGTCGAAGGGTTCCAGGTTCTTGGACACGTAGTACCACTGGCTGACCGGCGTGACGCCGAAGGGCAGCGGTCCGCCGGGCGTGATCACGGCTGCCGCCGGGGCCGTCTCGCCGCCGCTGCGGAACAGGGCAGTCAACCCGCCGCCCGCGATGGCCGCGCCGCCCGCCGCCAGCAGGGCCGTGGTGGTGCGGCGGGTGGCATCGGGCTGCCCGGTGACAGGCTGACCGATGACGGGCTGACCCGGGGCCGTGACCGTCCGCCCGGCCCGGACTGTGGTCGAAGGGTTGGGGGTCGAAGGGTTGGGGGTCGAAGGGTTGGAGGTCGAAGCGCCAGCAACCGCCACACGGCTGCGCGGGGCCAGCAGCGCGTTCACGGCGTCGAGCAGGAACCAGAAGGCGATGCCGTAACCCAGCGCCACGTACCAGGGCGTGAAGATCAGCATCAGCACGAAGGCGATCAGGCCCGCGATCTGCCCGCGCCACAGCCCGCCCAGCACCGTCAGGCCGCCCAGCCACAGGAGGCTCACCCCGGTGAAGGCGAAAATCTTGCCGCCCTGGCCCAGTCCGAACACCTGGTGGACCAGCTGAAACAGCTTCGGAATGCCCAGCAACTGCGTCAGCTCACCGAACAGCCGCAGCGGCGGGTAGGCCACCGCGCCGGAGTCCGAGCCGGTCACCACGAACAGCAGGTAACCGAGCACGCTCAGCAGCACGGCGGCGATCCAGGCTCTCAAAAAACGCATACTCGTTCCTCCCGGCAGAGGGTCCGTTTTGGACTCTGCCCTGTTTCGGTCCAGATGACTTCACGCCTTCCATTTCAGAGATTTTCACTTGAATGACTTGCCGCTGAGCCGTCTGATGCCCGGAATCTGGGATGCCTGGAAGCTATGTCCAGAGGCCCGATCTGCAAGGCAGGGACGCCCCGCGCCATTTGAAAGTTCAGCCGTTTCAGCTTCCAGAAACCCTGTGCCGATCCTTGAAAACAGTTCATCCAAAGACAGTTCAGCGGCACGCCGCCCTGAAGCTGCGTGCCGCCATTCTCACCCCCAGGGGGCGAAAAGGGTGTGGATTACTTCGCCATCATGGCGTCGGCCACCAGCTTGTCCTCGGTCACCACGAAGTCCAGGGTGCTGCCGCTCATGGTGCCCAGCGCGAAGATGCTGTAGCTCTTGCCGCCGGCCACCGACAGG
>JANXWI010000361.1 GCA_025351205.1 Deinococcus sp. | reverse complement strand
CTCAGCAGTTCCGCGTGATGAGCATTCCCACGCTGATCCTGTTCAAGGACGGTCAGCCTGTCGAGGGCGTGGTGGGGGCGCAGCCCAAGCGCGCCTTCGAGGCGTTGCTGGACAAGCACCTGGCGACTGTCAGCAACTGAGCGTTCCCTGATCTGGAACACACCGCCTCGCGTTGGGGCGGTGTTTTTTTGCTTGGTCTGGACTGTTTGGCTTTCGCTTTTGGCTTTCACCCCACCCCCCAGCCCCCTACCCCTGAGGGGCAGGGGGGGCTAAACAGAGGCGTCAAGCGCTGCGCTGTTGGCAGGGCGCGTCGGTGTGTGCCCATTGCAACGCTTGAGCTGTGCGGTGTTCCCCAACGGGTGCGACAAGGCCGCTTCCTGAAGTTGGAAGCGCCGCCACTTGAAGTTCAGCCACCTGTACGCCTGGGCGCGGCCTTGACTCGCTGAAGGCTGTGCGTCTGTGGTTTGGCAGTGTTGCTCGCCTCCGCCCGGTGTGTTTACTTTTTGGGCGGTGGCGGCAAGTTGGCTGGGTCGCCCCCTCACCCCGCTGCTGACGCAGCGCCCCTCTCCCGCAAGGGGCGAGGGGGAACGGCCAAAGCCAAGCCTAAGGCGCGATGTCAAAAACAGGTCGTCAGAATGAACCCGCGCTCCTTCCAGATCACCGCCGCACACCACCAGCGCATGAGAGTCGCGGCCTTACGGTGCGGCGCTGACAACCTGCCGCAACGCTCCACCACGGCAACTGGAGCGAGTCTGCGCCCTCCAGATCAGTTGAACCAGGGTCAATACCCCGCCGTATAAACCGACTCACCTTGCCAACAGCGCAGCGCTTGACGGTTCTGTTTAGCCCCCCCTGCCCCTTCGGGGTAGGGGGCTGGGGGGTGGGGAAACGCAAATGCTCAAAGCTAAAGCCAAACAGTCCAAACCAGGCAAACACAAACCAGCCCTCAGAAGCGCGAAATCTCCGGCGGTGTCCAGGCGTGCAGACACTCCGAGAGCAGCACTTCCCCGTCGGGCCACTCGCCGTGCCCGCTGGCCACATTGATGTGCCCCGCCTCGCCGGCACTGATCAGCTCGGCGCCCCAGGCCTCGGCCATCGCCTCTGCCCGCTCAAAGCTGGAATACGGGTCATTCTCGCTGGCGATGACCAGCGCCGGGAAGGGAAGTTCCTGCATGGGCAGCGGGGCCATGTTGCTCACAGCGGGATACGGCTCCAGGGTCTGCGGGGCCTCCACGTCGGTAGGAGCGACCAGCAGCGCCCCTTTTACCCGTTCATGACCGCCGTACAGCCGCGCCCAGTGCACGATGTTGGGTACACCGCAGCTGTGGCCCACCAGCACCAGCTCGCCGGGCGTGGCCTCGACGACCTCCTGAAGCCGGGCCGACCAGCTCTCCGGCGTGGGCGAATCCGGGTCGTCCTGCTTTACGCGGGCTGCACCGTATTTCTGTTCCCAGAGACTCTGCCAGTGCTGCGGGCCGCTGTCTCCCAGGCCGGGAACGATGATCAGGTGGGGCGTCATGGGGGCAGGATAGCAACACTTCTGGCCTGTGGATTGACCGATCCAGCCGCCCGGTTTCGGATGCTCCGGCACGTTGGCGGGCCACCCTGCGGGCGTACAATCGCCGCATGAGGGCTTTCGATGTACTCGGCTCCTTTGACGTGCTGGATCTTGGGCTGATCCCCTACCCGGACGCCTGGGCGCTGCAACAGCAGTGCCACGAACGGGTGGCAGCGGGCGGCACACCGACGCTGCTGCTGGCCGAACACCCGCCCGTGCTCACGCTGGGGCGCAAGGCGAAAGAGGGCAACAACATCGTGGTCACGCGGGACTATCTGGCGTCTCAGGGCATCGAGGTGTATGACGCTTCGCGCGGCGGCGACGTGACCTACCACGGCCCCGGCCAGCTGGTCGGCTACGCGATCTTTCCGGTGGGGCGGCGGGTGGCCGACTTTCTGCGGCTGCTGGAAGGGGCGGTGGTGCACACCCTGAACGCCCTGGGCCTGCCGGACGCGAGGCCCAATCCTGGGTATGCTGGGGTGTACGTGGACCCCCGGAACGTGAACGGACGGTCCTACGACCAGAAAATTTGCAGCTTCGGGGTGGCGGTGCAGCGGGGCGTGGCGCTGCATGGGCTGGGGCTGAACGTGAGTACCAACCTCCAGCACTTCGAGCTGATCTTGCCCTGCGGCCTGACAGACACCCACATGACTTCGGTCACGCGCGAGTACGAGCTGCGCGGTCTGGGCACGGCCCCGAACATGCGGGCGGTCAAGATGGCGCTGACGGAAGCTTTTGAAAACGTGTTTGAATCTTACGACTGGACCTTGCCCGAGCTGGCAACGGGAGGAATCAAATGACTCAACAGGAACCAAAATTCATCAAGAACGGCATCTACCGCAAGGACTCGGTCAAGGCGAGAGAACCCAAACCCGACTGGCTGCGCGTGACCATTCCGACGGGCGGCGTGTTCGGCGAGGTCAGGAAGATCGTGAAAGAGCACCGCCTGCACACGGTCTGTGAGGAGGCCATGTGCCCCAACATCGGCGAGTGCTGGAGCCGGGGCACCGCCACCTTCATGCTCCTCGGCCACATCTGCACCCGCGCCTGCCGCTTCTGCGCGGTGGACACCGGCAACCCCATGGGTAAGCTGGACCTGGGCGAGCCAGCCAGCGTGGCCGACAGCGTGAACCTCATGGGACTGAAATACGTGGTGCTGACCAGCGTGGACCGCGACGACCTGCCCGACGGCGGCGCGTACCACTTCGCCAAGACGGTGGCGGCCATCAAGCGCGTCAATCCTGAAACGAAGGTCGAGGCCCTGACGCCCGACTTCGGCGGCAACGTG
>JANXWI010000339.1 GCA_025351205.1 Deinococcus sp. | reverse complement strand
TTTATCCGCAGCACGGTGCCGCTGCTGCTCACGGCCCTCGGCGGGCTGTTTTCCGAGCGCAGCGGCGTGGTCAACATCGCGCTGGAGGGCCTGATCATTTTCGGGGCGTTGACCGGCGCGGTGGTGACCCAGAAGCTCGATCCGTACCTGGGGGCCGCCTCGCCCTGGGTGGGCTGGCTGGCGGGCATGGTGGTGGCGGGGGCCATCGCCTGGATTCACGCGCTGCTGAGCATCAGGTACCGCGCCGATCAGGTGATCTCGGGCACCGCCATCAACCTGCTGGCCTCGGGCGTTCCGGCGGTGGTGCTCACAGCGCTGTACGGCACCAGCAGCGACAGCCCGCCGGTACAGCATCCGCTGCCGCTGTGGGGCTTCGGCGACCTGAAGTTCAGTGCGCCCGTGTACGTGGCGTTTCTGGCCGTGGCCGCCACGTGGTTTGTCATGTACCGCACTCCCTACGGCCTGCGGCTGCGGGCCACCGGCGAGCACCCCGGAGCGGCGGCCAGCATGGGCGTGAACGTGCGGCGGGTGCGCTACAGCGCCGTCGTTTTGTCGGGCGTGCTGGGCGGCACGGCGGGCGTGTTCCTGAGCATCGGCAACCTCGACAGCTACGTGCGCAACATCTCGGCGGGCCTGGGCTTCATCGCGCTGGCCGCCCTGATCTTCGGGCAGTGGAAACCGCTGGGCGTGCTGGGGGCCACGCTGCTGTTCGGGCTGCTTCAGGCCCTCTCGATCCAGCTCGACGGCGAGGGCCTGATTCCCAGCAGTCTGCTTCAGGTGCTGCCGTATCTGGTCACCATCCTGGCGCTGATTTTTACGGGCAAGAGCGCGGCCCCGAAGGCGGCGGGCAAGCCCTACGACGGCTGAGCCGCGTGGTGTTCGGAGCGCCGAGCGCGTCGCCGCACACCAGAGCATGAGCCGGACGAGACCGGCACGGCATCACCCGGTCTGACGGGAGTTCTCTTCCCCTCTCCTCCTGTGGAACTGGTCCAGCCGCCTGCGGAGGGCGTGATGGGAAAGCGGGCCGGGCATCCCAGGAAATCTGACCAGATATGCCTCTTGACCGGTGAACGCTGTGCCGGAAAAGCTCTGGCCGTCCAGAGCAGCCACGGTTTTCCGGTGTTGATTTTTCTTCCGGGCTGATCCTTTCCGTGTACAGTTCTCCTTTCCGTGTACAGTTCTGAACAGAAGAGACGGCGCTCACAAATGCTCTAGACTGACGGCAAAGTTGAGGACTGACAGCGGCGCACCACCTGACCCGGATGACATTGCCCACCACGGAACTCAAACGACACTCACAGGGCGCGGCCACACGCAGCGTTTTTCATCAAGGGGAACAGTCTGATGAGCTTCGGAAATGAACTCAAGGCGGCGCGTGAGGCGCTTCCGCTCAGCATTCAGGACGTGGCCGGACGCATCAAGATACGCGGCGATTATCTGCGGGCGCTGGAGGCCGAGGACCTGAAGGTGCTGCCCGAACGCACCTTCACGCGGGCCTATCTCCAGACCTATGCCCGTGAGCTGGGCCTCGACGCCGCGCCGCTGCTGCGCGACTTTGACCGCCTGATGCCGCAGCCACAGGAACAGGTCAACAACCTCCGCAAACCCGGCGTGCAGCTCGACTCGGCCCGGCGGGGCCGCAACAGCACCGGCCTGGTGGGTGGGCTGCTGGGCGGCCTGCTGCTGCTGGGCGTGGCGGGGTATTTCGGCTACAGCGCCTACCTGTCGCGCAGCACCGGAGCAGCCTCGGCCCGGCAGAACCCGGCAGCGCTGCCCAGCACCAGGCAGGTAAAGTTCAGTCTGAGCAGCACGCCCGCCGGGGCGCGGGTGTACATCGACAACCGCTACCTGGGCCTGACGCCGGTTGTGAGCTTTCCACTTGATGCCCGCGCCCAGGCGGCGCTGCGGGTGGAATACGGCGGACGCCAGAGCTACCAGTCGGGCCTGAACCTGGAAGCGGACCGCAACCTGAACATCAGCCTGACACCGCTGACGGCGGCGCAACTCGCGGCCCAGGCGCAGGCAGTCCAGGCACAAGCAGTCCAGGCACAGGCAGTCCAGGCACAGGCGACACAGGCAACCCAGGCGCAGGCCGCCCAGAACGGGGCCACGGCCTCCGCCCCCGGAACAGCCGCGCCCACGCCTCCTGTCCCGCAATCTGGTACCGCCACGTCCGGTGCAGCGGCTCCCGCCTCGGCCCCGGCCAGCGGGGTGCGCCTGACCTGGGCGGGTCAATCCTGGACGCGGGTCACGGCGGCGGGCGGAACCGTGCTGTACCAGGGCATTCCGGCGGCGGGCAGCAGCCGCGACTTTCCGGCAGGCATCACGGTCAGAACCGGATCGGCAGGGCTGGTCACGGCCACCCCCAGCGGCGGTCAGCCGCAGAAACTGGGCGCGGTGGGCGAAGTGGTCACAAAGAACTTCTGATACGGTTTCGCTCCGGTTTCAGAGCATCCGCTCACGGCGCCGGGTTTTCTTCCTGGCTTGAACAGCGCCGCTTCTTGACCTGGGCAGCGCCCTTCGCGGTCAGAGCAGCGCCCAAGAGGACGCTTGACCACTCGGGTAAAGCAGCGCAACTGACCACGCTTGCCCGCTCCACTCGCCAAAAGTCCAGGGGGGTCTGTTCCATCTGGTATCAGGCAGGTACAGGGCCGGAAGTCTCCGTCTACAGCAGCCGGATGACCGCAGTCTGGCGGTTGCCCAGACCCTTAAGCCCCCGTTAAGGCGGGCATGCTAGCGTGGCGCTGGAGGTTCCCGTGCTGCCACAACCCCCGGAATCCAGTCCAGACCTCACTTCGCAGGCCCGTCCGGCGCTTTCCTCCGAATCTTCGGCGCCGGTTGCCCTGCGTCCCGTACCCGACAACGCTTTTCAGGCGATCTGGCGCAATCCGTACGTCCGGGTGCCTGTTTTTCTGCTGCTCATTGTTCTGGCCTACCGTTTTTTCGGCGAGGTCTCGCATATTTTCGTGCTGGCGCTGATCGCCTATATCGTGGCGTATCTGGCCCATCCGCTGCTCAACTGGCTGACGGCCCGCCGTATTCCGCGCTTCGTGGGCGTGCTGCTGGTGGTGGTGATCCTGGGTCTGCTGGTGCTGGCCTCGACGCTGCTGGTCACGGTGGTGACGCAGTTTTACGATCTGGTCAAGCGCCTGCCGATCCTGACCGCCAATTTTCTGACCTGGTTCGACACGCTGGCGCAGCGGTACACCTTCCTGAAGGGCACAGACGAGCAGCTCAAGGCGCTGACCGCCAACGGTGCCCAGACCCTCCAGACCTACCTGCTGCCCTACCTCCAGAAGTACCAGAGTTCGCTGTTGGGCGGTATTTTCGGGTTTGCCAGCGGGGTGGCCGAAGGCTTTGCCACCTTTATTCTGGCGATCTACATGATGCTCGACTACGAAAAGATCGGGCTGACGCTGCTGCGGATCTTCCCTCGCACCTGGCAGCCGTTCGTGCTGGACCTGTCGGGCAACGTGAGCACGGCGGTGGGCGGCTACCTGAAAGGCCAGATTCTGATCGCCACCTTCGTCGGGGTGTTTATCGGGGTGGGCCTGACGCTGGCGGGCATTCCCAGCGCCCCGGCCATCGGCTTTCTGGCAGCTCTCTTCAACATCGTGCCGTATCTGGGAGTCGTCATCTCGATCATTCCGGCCCTGCTGCTAGCGGCCACCACGCAGGCGGTGCTGCTCAAGCTGATTCTGGTCATCGTGATCTTCGTGGCCGCCAACCAGATCGAGGGCCACGTGCTGTCGCCCATCGTGCTGGGCAAGACCACCGATCTGCACCCGGTGACGGTGGTGCTGGCGATCCTGAGCGGCCTGACGCTGTTCGGCATCGTGGGGGCGCTGGTGGCCGTGCCGCTGGTGGCGCTCAGCAAGCTGCTGCTTCAGGAGTATTACTTTCCCAGCCGCATCTACAGGGAAGGGCCGTAAAGGGCGCGTAGCCTGTGGCGTGTAGGAAAGGCGAAGACACTGAGGTAAATCATGGATTTCTGGCCTTTCCTACAAGCTACACGCCACAAGCTACGTGCGCTGAAGCAGTTCCACCTGCCGTCCGTCGGGGTCCCGCACGAAGGCCAGCGGATTGCCGCTGGGACTCAGGCTCAGCTCTCTTGTGAACACGGCCCCCTGCGCTTTCAGGCGCTCAATGCTGCCGTGCAGGTCGCTCAGGTGCAGGGCGACGTGTTCCATCCAGCTGGCGTGGGGGCTGGGCCGCTCGCCTGCCGCCTGAAAAAATTGCAGCCTGCCGCCGCCCTCGAAACCCAGCACCACGCGCCGGAAGCCCTCAGAGGTCCAGAGGTCCTTGCTCACCTCCGCGCCCAGTGCGGTGTAGAAGGCGATGATGGCGTCGGCGTCG
>JANXWI010000294.1 GCA_025351205.1 Deinococcus sp. | reverse complement strand
GCTTCTACCAGGTATTCCATGACCGCTTCGTTGTCCTCGTGTTGACCGTTAAAGCTACGGGCCACTGTGTTTCTGATCACCCAAAGGATGGGTGAAAGCTGCTGACCGGGTGGTTTGCTCAGGCCTCCTGCCTGGTACAGGAACCGCTTGACCCCTTGCCTCCGCATGGCGGGGATCAGATTCTGCACGAATGCGGTGTTGATCCTGGTTTTCTTCTGCATCTCGGCGTCGCCCAGCATGGAAATGACGAAGTCGGCGCCCTGCACGAGCGCATCGAGGTCAGGAACGTCAGTGATGGATCCCTGGTGAACTTCCAGTTTCGGATGCTTCGAGGCCAGTTTCGCTGGGTTTCGGACCAGAGCCCTGACCCTGTGCCCTTCCTTCAGGGCAAGTGAGACGAAGTGCTGACCAGTCTGACCGCTGGCACCAAAGACTAAAAACGTTTTCTGTTCATTCATCAAGCTCTCCTCACCGGTAGGCAGCGTCACTGTGATGACATGACGTGCCATTAAACTAACACGGTAGTGACACGGCATGTCATCACCTATACTGGAGTCATGGCACGGTGGCAGGCAGGAGCGCAGGATCAGCTGGAACAGGCCGCACTGGCGCTCTTCCTGGAACAGGGCTTCGCTGAGACTACCGTGCCGCAGATTGCTGCCCGCGCGGGCCTGACCACCCGCACGTTCTTCCGTCATTTCACCGACAAGCGCGAGGTGTTGTTCGCTGGGGATGAGGCGGTGCCCACCTCCGTGCAACAACTGATGGCCCAGACCCCACCAGAGGTGCGTCCAGTACCGCTGATTCTTACCCAGCTCGGTCCCTTCGCCGAAACGGTATTCGGGGACCGGCGTGACATGCTGCGACGACGCCACCAGATCATCAGCACCGATCAGGGCCTGCGAGAACGCGAGCTTCAGAAGATGGCGACGCTCAGGGCGTCCATCGTCGACGGCTTCGTTCAGCGGGGCACTGACAAGCTGACAGCCTCCCTCGTTGCTGACCTCGCCGTGGTGGTGCTGAGTACAGCGCTGGCCCAGTGGCTCGATTCAGTTGGACCCATGCCACTTTCAACAGCCGTAGCGGAGGTGCTGGCCGCTTTCAGGCGGCTCGCGTCGGAAGTGGAACTGCAGGCGGGACCGTGATCATCCGTTGTTTCCTCAATAAGTCTGCGAACCTCCGGTCTCCTCAGAATCCAGGGTAGCCGACGGGACTGCCAGGGGTTGAAATGCTCGCCTGGCCTGTGACACCTGTCCGTGATACTTTTCGGCCCACTCCCAGACACCGCAGAAGGCCTCACTCAGACTGAGCCCCAACTCGGTCAGCTGGTAATCGACACGCGGCGGAACGACCGGATACACCGTGCGTTTCACCAGCCCGTTGCTTTCCAACTGCCGCAGGGTCTTGGTCAGCATTTTCTGACTGATGCCGCCGACCAGCTCGCCCAGACGTGTGAAGCGCACCGTTCCATGCTCGGTCAATTCCTCGAGAATCAGCATGGTCCACTTGTCGGCCACGCACCCGATCATTTCGCGGACCAGCATCTCGACTTCCACGCCCGGCTGGCACGCCGGATTCGAGGATTCCACTGTCGTCTTCTGCCCTCTCTCCAGTGTTTCAGTCAAATTGACACTCTCCTTGGAGTAAGTATAGAACTTCTGGGTGCCTACTTCTCAAAAGAGAGTATTCCCTCTAGGCTGGCTTCCAGGAGGCACGACATGAATTTGACTGGAAACACCATGCTTATCACGGGCGGCGGTTCGGGCATCGGCCAGGGACTCGCCGAGGCATTCCACCGGCGTGGTAATACGGTCATCATCGCGGGCCGCAGGCAACGGGCGCTCGACGAGGTCACAGACGCCAACCCCGGCATGAAGTCAGTCCAGCTCGACGTGAATGACGCTGAATCTATCCGCACCGTGACGGCGCAGGTCTTCCGCGACTTCCCGGCGTTGAACGTGCTCGTCAACAACGCGGGCATCATGCGCACTGAGAGCGTGCGGGACCTGCCGGAGATGCTGAAGGTGGCCGAGGAGACCATCGTCACCAACCTGCTCGGCCCGATTCGCCTGACCAACGCCGTGCTGACCCACTTTCACGAGCAGGCGCAGCAGAACCCGCAGGCCCGCGCCGCCGTACTCAACGTCACCTCCGGCCTGGCCTACGTTCCTCTCGCAAATACAGCGACGTACGGAGCCACCAAGGCTGCCCTGCACTCGTATTCGCAGTCGCTGGGGACGCTGCTGAGAGGCACCACCACCCAGGTCATCGAACTCATTCCGCCACTGGTGGCCACCGAACTCACACCCGGCCAGTCGGCCAATCCCCGTGCGTTGCCGCTCGGCGAATACATCGAAGAGACGATGCGCCTGCTGGCGGAACACCCGGAGGCGAGTGAAATCGTGATTGAGCGCGTCAAGTTCCAGCGCCATGCCGAGCGTGAAAACCGGCACGAGGCCGCATTCAGGGTGATCAATCAGCTGGACTGAAGTTAGAGCCAGACACCCACCGGATACGGAGGCGGGTCGAGGTTCAGCTTGACTGTGACCACTGAACACCGTCAGTCAGCGCACTGAATGCCGTATGCGAGGTGATCGGTACACTGAACGACCACCGGCTAAAGCCAGAGGGATTGGAGGTGCAGGGCAGTGGACTGAAAGTCCGGCTACAGATGCCCTACACCCCAAACGGCAGATGTCAGTTCTGCACGCCTGTTCAAGTTCAAAACCAATCTCAACACCGTGCTGAAAGCTGACCGGCTAAAGCCGGTGGTTTGAACCTTACATTCCGAGAATCAAAGACAAGCGTTTCAGACGTGGTCAACGGTCTCGGCGGGGATAGGCCGACCCTTGTGTCGCATTTGCCCTCTGTTCGCCGCAGGGCCAGTCAAGGCGACACAGTTCTTGCTCAGAAGCGACGGCACGCTTCCTTCTGCTTCACCGTTTCTATAGCGAGCTGGCTTACGCTGCACCATGACCCCCGATACCCAGACCTTGCCCGCTGACGCCCTGGTGTTCTTTGGGGCGACTGGTGACCTCGCCTACAAGCAGATTTTCCCGGCGTTGCAGGCGATGGTGCAGCGCGGCAGCCTTGTTCACCCGGTGATCGGAGTGGCGAAGGCCGGCTGGACAGTCGAGCAGCTGCGCGCACGGGCGTACGCCAGCCTACAGGAACACGGCGCGGTGGACGAAGACGCTTTTCAGAAGCTGTCTAACCTGCTGTCATACGTCGATGGGGACTACCACGACCCGGCGACCTTCGTGGCCCTGAAGAGCGCTCTGGGCAACTCACAGCGTCCGCTGCACTACTTGGCGATCCCGCCCAGCCTGTTCGGAACGGTGACCGAGCAGCTTGCGGCGAGCGGCTGCGCGTCAGGTGCCCGCATCGTGGTTGAGAAGCCTTTCGGGCGCGACCTCGCCAGCGCACGGGCATTGAATGAGACCATCCACAGGGTGTTTCCGGAAGCGAATGTGTTCCGTATCGACCATTACCTGGGCAAGGAGGCCGTGCAAAACCTGCTGTACCTGCGCTTTGCAAACGGGGTGCTGGAACCCCTGCTCAACAGGGACCACGTTCAGTCCATCCAGATCACCATGGCCGAGAGTTTCGGAGTGGCCGGGCGAGGAGCATTCTACGAGGAGGCCGGCGCGATCCGTGACGTCGTGCAGAACCACATGCTTCAGGTGGTGGGCCTGCTGCTGATGGAAGCGCCCGCACAGCGCGGCCAGGAGGCTATCCGTGACGGCGTGGCCCGGCTGTTCAAGTCCGTCCGGACGCTTCAGCGTCCGGACGTGGTGTGCGGCCAGATGGAAGGTTACCACCAGGAGACCGGTGTCGCGCCGGACTCTCTGGTCGAGACCTACGCGGCGCTGCGCCTGCACGTGGACTCCTGGCGCTGGGCGGGCGTGCCCGTGGACGTGCGGGTCGGCAAGGAGCTGCCGGTGACCTGCACGACCGTGACGGTGCAGTTCCGGGGACCGCCGCAGGAAGTGTTCGGCGCGATTCCTGCCCACAACGTCCTGCGCCTTCAGCTCACGCCGGGCGTACAGGTCACGCTGGGCCTGAACACCAAGAAGCCTGGCGCAGGCATGAGTGGTGAAGCCGCCGATCTGGTGCTGCACCGTCAGGACTGGGACGGCATGGCCCCCTATGACCGCCTGTTGGGCGACGCGCTGGCCGGTGACGCCACGTTGTTTGCCCGTGAGGACGCGGTCGAGGAGGCCTGGCGCATTGTGGACCCCATCCTGGGGCAGACCGCGCCGGTCTACGCTTACGCAGCGGGCACGTGGGGTCCCCCGGAAGCGGACGCGCTGCTCGGTCCGGATGGCCCCTGGGTGGCGGTACAGCCCGACCTGAGTGAATATGGGTCCGGGCCGCCCCCACCCTCCTTGCCCGCCCCACATGGCAGTGCCAGCAACCCGCTCCCTGCCGTGCCCGCCACGCTGGCCAGGAGCGTGGGGGAATGAGTCCTTCAAAAAAGGCAGACGGGCGTGCCGCTCAGGCCCCCACTGTCCGGAAGACGAAGGTGACGCCCTCAGTCGCCGTCAGGGCACAGGCGAAGCGGAAACGCGGCACCCGCCCTGTCGCTCCCGCAACCTCTGTCCAGCGTATCCTGGCGGTGGACATCGGCGGCACGCACGTAAAATTCCGGGTGAACACCAGCGACGAGGTACGCAAGTTCGCCTCCGGGCCAGCCCTGACGCCCAGCCAGATGTGCGCCCAGCTGCGCGACATGACCGCAGACTGGAGCTACGAAGTGGTCAGCCTGGGTTACCCCGGCCCGGTGCTACACGGCAAGCCGCTGATGGAACCGCACAACCTCGCGTCCGGCTGGGTGGGCTTCGACTTTTCGGGCGCGCTGGGTCGCCCAGTCAAGCTCGTGAACGACGCGGCCATGCAGGCGCTCGGAGCGTATCAGGGCGGCAAGCTACTGTTCCTGGGCCTGGGCACCGGTCTGGGCAGCGCGATGGTGGTGGAGGGCATCGTGGAACCGATGGAGCTTGCCCACCTGCCTTACCGAAAGCAGACGTACGAGGACTACGTGGGCCTGCGCGGCCTGAAGAAGCATGGTAAGAAGAAGTGGCGCGCCCAGGTTACCGATGTGGTTGGCCTGCTGCGCGCCGCCCTGGAACCCGACGACGTAGTGCTGGGCGGCGGAAACGCGGAATTGATGCACACGCTGCCGACAGGGGTCCGACTGGGTGACAACGCGAACGCCTTCCCCGGTGGGTTCAGGCTGTGGGACGACGAGGCGAACGCCCGCCCGGTGTCGGTCAACACGGGTCTGGTCACTGCTGCGCCGGTTAGTCCTGGGTTCAGCAGCACATGATCAGCCTTCCCACCTTCGGCATGGTCGGCGACGAGCGTCTCGCGCCGGGTGCGCCCGGCATGGCCCCCACCTGGGCGAGCAGCGACAAGGACTTCGTGACGACCAGCCTGGGACCAGGACGCGTCTGGGCCACCCTGGGGCACGGCGTGCTGAATGAGGTGTACTGGCCCTCGACGGGCGAGCCGCAGCTGCGCGACCTGATCTTCTGCCTGATCGGCGAAGGCGGGCGCTGGGTGGACCTCAAGCGCGAGCGGCACTACACGTTGTCCACGCCCGCCCCTTACCTTCCGCTTCCCACGGTGGAGCACACAGGAGAGGACTACACCCTGACCCTGGAGGTCGTGCCTGATCCCCTGCGGGACGCCCTGCTGATCCGCTACGAGCTGACAGGCCCTTACCGGCTGGCGATGATCGTGGCCCCGCATCTGGACACCAATGGCACCGAGAACGTCGCATGGGTGGACGGCGCGCTGTTCGCGCACCAGCACCGCCACGTGCTGTGCCTCACCGCAGACGTTCCTCTCCTCTCGGCTTCGGCGGGGATCGTGGGCACCTCTGACGGCTGGCAGGACCTCCAGGCGCACGGAACCCTCACCTGGGACTACACCAAGGCCGGGCCAGGCAACGTGGCCCTGAGTGCCGTGCTGGACGGAACGTCGGGGGTGATCGGGCTGGCGTTCTCGAACACCGCGCGGGGGGCCTGGACGCTGGCCCGCTCCAGCCTCGCGGAAGGATTTGGTGCCGCCAAACGCGAGTTTCTGCGCGCCTGGGCCGCCTGGGGCGAAAAGCTGCGGTTCCCGGCACCCACCCCAGAACTGGGGGCCTTGGCGCAGTTCAGCGCCACCGTGCTGAAGATGCACGAGGACCGCACCTTCCCTGGCGCGATTGTCGCCAGCCTCAGCACACCCTGGGGCGACAGCACCGACACCCTGGGCGGCTACCATCTGGTATGGCCGCGCGACGCGACCTTGGCGGCCTTCGCCCTGATCGCCGCAGACCAGATGGAGGATGCACGGCGCGTTCTGGCACGCTTCATCGCCACGCAGCAGCAGGACGGGCACTGGCCGCAGAACAACTACCCCAGTGGAGATCCATTCTGGACGGGACTGCAACTCGATGAGACCGCTTTCCCGGTGCTGCTGGCCGCGAAACTGCGCGAGCTGGGCAGTCCGGAATTCCCCGGTACCCCGGAGATGGTGCGCCGCGCCGTGAGCTTCGTGGCGCGTACCGGCCCGACCAGCGACCAGGACCGCTGGGAGGAGAACCCGGGCGTCAACCCCTTCACCCTGGCAGTGGCGATCAGCGCGCTGGTAGCAGGGGCACCGTGGCTGAACGGCCCTGAGCGCACGGACGCCCTGCGAATCGCGGATGAATGGAACGAGCGTCTGGAGAGCTGGTGCTACGTGCAAGGCACCCCGCTGGCCCATGACCTTCAGGTGGCCGGGTACTACGTACGGCTCGCGCCGCCTCAATCGGACGGCGGCCTGAGTGGACAGGTGAGACTGCGCAACCGCATGGGTCAGAGTGTGCTGGCCTCCGCGCTGGTCAGCCTGGACTTTTCTTATCTGACCCGGCTGGGCCTGAGGGCCGGGTCAGATACGCGCGTTCTGGACACCGTCAAGGTGGTGGACTCACTGCTCAAAGTCAGCACACCGAGCGGGGACCTCTACCACCGTTACAACAACGACGGGTACGGAGAGCACGAGGACGGCGGCCCCTACGACGGCAGTGGCCTGGGGCGGCTGTGGCCGCTGTTGACCGGTGAGCGCGGGCACCTGGCGTTGGATGCCGGGGAGGACGCGTTGGAACACCTCCAAACCATCGCCCGCTGCGCCAGCACCGGCGGCCTGCTGCCGGAACAGGTCTGGGACACGACCGCCATTCCGAGCCGTGGCCTGTACCCGGGCCGGCCCTCCGGGAGCGCCATGCCGCTGGTGTGGACGCACGCCGAGTTCCTGAAACTGCTGGTGGCGCGCGAAACCGGCTTCCCGGTCGAGCGGCTGCGCGAGGTGGAGGCCCGTTACGCGGAACCCCAGCCGGCCACCGAGTGGCGCTGGCGAAACGAGACGCCGGTCTCTGAGCTGCCTCCCGGACGTGACCTGGTTGTCGAGAGCGCAGCGCCTTTTACTCTCCACTGCGGCTGCGACGGCTGGCAGGACGTGCACGACCTGGAGGCGGTGCAGGGGGCCTTCAGCCTCTGGCAGGTGAGGCTGCACGGCGCTGACCTGCGTTCCCACACCACGCTCGAATTCACCCGCCGCTTTGGGAGCGTCTGGGAAGGCCGTGATCACCTGGTACATCTTCAGCACCAGGAACAACCAACCCTCACGCTGGGCCGGTGACGGGTCCGGCCAGATGGACCGTGGGCGCCTCCACCCGGTTTCCACCAATTCAGCCCCCCCTGGAGACCGCCATGCCCGAAGAAGGAATACGAGAACCTTGCGGAATCCGCCCAGGACACCATCGCCGAACGGCATCAAGAAGCCCGTCAGCCAGAGGCCCGATGCCCTGGCCGTCTCCACTGACCTGTTCGCTGTCCTTGCAGCGTTCGCCTCTCTGACGGAACGCGCCCCGGATCTGCTGTTTCCGTAGATGGGCCTGCCCGATGCAGCCCCCCGGCGTCCGGTGTTCATCGACGACTCCTTTCTGTCGTTCACCAACGCCATGGCGTTCTCGCCCACCGATACCCTGCCCCTGACGCCGAACGCCAAGGTGCTGATGATGGTGCAGTCGGCCACCTCGCTGCTGACCATCGCCCTGGTCGCCAGCCGCGCTGTGAACATCCTGGCCTGAGTGGCGCAGAGCAGCGGCTGTATACGTCAGCTTTACCCCTCGCCCCCAAAGTGCACCTATGTCAATGTCCCCGGCCTTCACCGTGTTGCTGTCACTGCTGTCCATCCCTACACTCCAGCCGGGCCGCTCCTCCCTGGGCCACACCGGCCACTTCCGCTGACGATGGCAGAGCCGACGCTGAATCCGGACCCCCAAGCAGGTTCTGTTCCCGCCATGTTCAGCAAGGTCCCCGAGGTGACGCTTACCTTCTGGGTCATCAAGGTGCTGAGCACCGGCATGGGAGAGACCGCCTCGGACTTCCTGGCCCACAGGCTCGGGCCGATATCTGCGGTGGGGTTTGCGGGCCTCGGGCTGGTGCTGGCCCTGCAGTTCAGGACCCGCCGGTATGTGGCCTGGGTCTACTGGTTGGCGGTGGTGATGGTCAGCGTGTTCGGTACCCTGGCAGCCGACGCCGCTCATGTGGGCTTCGGCGTGCCGTACCTCGTGACCACCGTGCTGGGTTGTGTTGCCTTAACTGGCGGCACGGCAGGCTGAGGGCAGGGGTGGCCTGAACCTCAGGCCACCCCTGCCGCAACGGTTGACCACTTCTGGAACGCTTTGTTTTGGTTGTCTCTTCTGGTGGCGGCGGTGACGCTGGTGCGAGAATGGTGGTGAAGGTTCGTAATGCGTGCGTGGAGACTCAGAAATTCCTGAGCGCGTTTTCGTTGGACTTGCACCTGTGATGCGGAGCAGTGGTTAAGAACGACCACACTGATCAGAGGGAGGCACCATG
>JANXWI010000287.1 GCA_025351205.1 Deinococcus sp. | reverse complement strand
GCGATGATGCGGCCAAGTACGATGCGGCCAAAACTGATGCGGCCAAAACTGATGCGGCCAAGACTGATGCGGCTCAGAACGATGTGGTCAGTCATCCAGCGCGGCCACAGCCGGACACGGCGGACAGCGTGAGCGCCCCGGTCCTGGCGACGCAGCGGCGGCCCGTGCCGAGCGCCGCCCTTTCCGGTGACCTGAGGACCGTGTTCACGCTGGCGGCCCTGCCGATGCTGGCCGCGCTGCTGCTGCCCTGGGTGCTGCTGCGGCCTAACCGCATCGCGCCGGGCGAGGCGCTTCATCTGCCCGCCGTTCAGCTGGTGCTGGGTGTGCTGCTGGCGCTGGCGCTGCCGCTGGCGGCCCGCTTCGCCCCGCGCCTGTTGTGGCTGGTCAGCGCCCTGGCGCTGGTTGCCGGGTTCTGGTGGCTCGGCAGCCGAACGGCGGCGGCTCTGGTGGGCCAGATGCCCTTTGCCCGTGCCAGCGCCAGCAGTGGACTGTGGCTGTGGCTGCTGGGCGCGGCCACCTCAGCCTATGGCGCGAGGCTGGCGGCCAAAACCCGGCGGGAGGGCTGGCTGGGCCTGCTCTGGCTGCTGCCGGTAATGTACTGGACGCTGAGCGGGTTTTTCGTCCACTGGTCGGTGGTGGTCGAGGGACAGGCCGAACGCGAGCGGCTGATCCAGGAATTCGTACAGCACCTGTCGCTGGTGGGCGCGGCCTTGGGATTGGCGCTGATTATCGGCGCTCCGCTGAGCGTCTGGGCCAGCCGCCGACCCGGCGTGGCGAGCGCCGTGCTGAGCGTGGCCGGAGGGGTACAGACCATTCCCAGCCTGGCGCTGCTGGGCCTGCTGATTGCGCCCTTCACGGCGCTCAGCACCGCCTTTCCGCTGCTGCGCGACCTGGGCATACGCGGCATCGGGGTGGCCCCGGCCCTGAGCGCCATGACGCTGTATGCCCTGCTGCCAGTTCTGCGCAACGGCGTGGTGGCGCTCACGGGCGTCTCGGCGGGCGCGCTCGACGCCGCGCGCGGCATGGGCATGACCGACGCGCAGCGCTTCTGGCGGGTGCAGCTGCCGCTGGCCCTGCCGGTGTGGCTGACCGGGGTACGGCAGGCCGCCGTCCTGCTGATGGGCGTGGCCGCCATCGCCTCGCAGATCGGGGCGGGCGGGCTGGGCGTGTACATCTTCAAGGGCCTCCAGAGCAGCGCCGCCGACCTGATTCTGCTGGGGGCCATTCCGGCGGTGCTGCTGGCCATCGCCATCAACGCCCTGCTGCGCGGCCTGGAAGAACTGCTGGCGCACAGGTTGGGGCGGGTGTGACGAGCTTGTGGCCTGTGGCCCGTAGCGTGTGGGAAAGGCGCGGGCGACCCCTCTTCATCGAATTCTCCTGGCCGTTTCTACAGGCTACAAGCCACGCGCCACAGGCGGAGACCCCATGATCACCCTGGAACACCTCGAAAAGAAATACGGCGACACCTTCGCTGTAAAAAACCTCAGCCTGAGTTTTCCGGACGCCTCCATCACCGCGCTGCTGGGGCCTTCGGGCTGCGGCAAGACCACCACCCTGCGCATGATCAACAGGCTCATCGAACCGACCACGGGCCGCGTGCTGCTGGACGGTCAGGACGCGGCCAGCCTGAAGCCGGAAGCGCTGCGGCGCGGCATCGGCTACGTGATTCAGCAGATCGGGCTGTTTCCGCACCTGAGCGTGGCGCAGAATGTGGCGACGGTGCCCGACCTGCTGGGCCGTGACAAGAGCCAGACCAGAAAACGGGTGGATGAACTGCTGGCCTTGGTCGGTCTGGAGCCAAAGGTTTACCGCGACAAGCGCCCCTCGGAGCTGTCGGGTGGGCAGGCGCAGCGGGTGGGGGTGGCCCGCGCCCTGGCCGCCGATCCGCCGATTCTGCTGATGGACGAACCCTTCGGGGCGCTCGACCCGATTGCCCGTGGTGAGGTGCAGGAACGTTTTCTGAACATCCAACGTGAGCTGAAAAAAACTGTGGTGATCGTCTCGCACGACATCGACGAGGCGCTCAGAATGGGCGACTACGTGGCCCTGATGCAAGCTGGCGAGCTGGCGCAGTTCGGCACGCCCGACGACCTGGTGCGGCGTCCGGCCTCCGAATTCGTGCGTCAGTTTCTGGGCGACGACGCCAACCTGCGGCAGCTGGCGGGCGTGGAGGTGCGGCGCTTCGTGCGGGCGGGCGACGCTGGGAAGTTGCCGCGTGTCGAGGCCAGCACCAACACCCGCACCGCCCTGGCGCTGATGCTGCGGGCCGGAAGCCAGGGGGCCGCCATTTGGGACGGGGAGCGCCTGCTGGGCGTGGTGACGTTCTCGGACCTGACCCGCGCCGAGGCCGGGGGCGGAAGTGCGCAGGACGTTAGTTCTCAAGATGCCAATGCTCAGGAAGTCAGTCAGGTCACAGCGCGTCGAGCGAGTGCAGAGCCGACCAGATGAGCGCAACACAGATGAGCGCAACACAGATGAACGCAACACAGATGAACGCAACACAGATGAACGCAACACAGAGAGGCGGGATGTTCAGGTGCCGGACGGTCACGTGACAGCTGCCCCCTCACCTTCAGCCAGCCTGCTTCCGGCGGGCCGTTCACGCCGCCCCGGACGCTGGCTGAGCGCCCTGCTGTGGCCCGCACTGCTGCTGCTGTGCCTGTTCACGCCCATTCTGCCCCGGCTGCTGGCCCCGTTGTCGGCAGGCGTGCCGCCCGCTACCGACTCGCCTCTGTGGCGGCTGACGCTGGCGCACCTGGGGCTGGTGCTGGGCGCGGAGCTGATCGTGCTGGCCGTGGGCGTGCCGCTGGCGATCTACGTCACCCGCCCTGGCCGCGCCGCCTTGATGCAGCTGGCCGAGGCCGTCACCGGGCTGGGGCAGACCGTGCCGACCATCGCCGTTCTCGCGCTGGCGGTCCCGGCACTGGGCTTCGGCACCCTGCCGACGCTGGTGGGCCTGATCCTGTACGGGCTGGTGCCGGTGGTGAGCAACGGCGTGTCGGGCCTGCTGGGCGTGGACAAGGCGGTGCAGGACGCGGCGCGGGGCATGGGCATGAGCAGCTGGCAGCGCCTGAGCCGCATCGAGCTGCCGCTCAGCCTGCCGGTGCTGGGCGCGGGCATTCGCACCAGCACGGTCTACAACGTCGGCACGGCGACCATCGGGGCGGCACTCGGGGCCAGCGGGCTGGGCGAGCCGATCATCAACGGGCTGAGCCAGCAGAACACCGGGCTGGTGCTGCTGGGCGCAGTGCTGGCGGGCCTGCTGGCGCTGAGCCTGGACGCGCTGCTGGGGCTGCTGGTGGGCGGGGAGTAGCGGAGGTCGCCCCCGCTTCTATCGTAACCTGGGCACGCCTGATATCATGGCGATATGACGCAGAAGCCTACGGAGCAGGTCAGTGCCCTGGAAAGCGGGCCGGTACGTGGTATTGCCAGCGTGGAGCAGCGGGCCTTTGGGCTGCCGGGCATTCCGGCCTTCATCGTCTTTCTGGTGCTGGCCGCTGTCTTGGCGCTGGTGCTGCTGCTGGGCCAGGCTGGCGTCGGCCTGCTGCTGATCGCCGTGACGCTGATGTTTGCGAGAGGCTTTTTCATCGTGGCTCCCAATCAGGCCAGTGTCATCACGCTGTTCGGGCGCTACGTCGGCACAGAGCGGCGCAACGGCTTCTACTGGATCAATCCGTTCACCAGCCGCAAAAAGTTGTCGCTCAGAATCCACAACTTCAACAGCCAGCAGATCAAGGTCAACGACGCGGGCGGCAGCCCCATCGAGATCGCCGCCGTGGTGGTGTGGCGCGTGGTCGATACCGCCAGGGCGAGCTTCGATGTCGAGAACTACAAGGAATTCGTGTACTTCCAGACCGAGACCGCGCTGCGGCATCTGGCCTCGCAGTACGTCTACGACGACCATCAGGACCACCAGTTTTCGCTGCGCGGCAACCCCGACGAGGTGGCCGCCGCGCTGGTGACCGAACTGGGCACCCGGCTGGAACACGCGGGCGTGGAGATTCTGGAGGCCCGGCTGTCGCACCTCGCCTACGCGCCCGAGATCGCCGGGGCCATGCTCCAGCGCCAGCAGGCCGGGGCGATTCTGGCCGCGCGGCAGATCATCGTGCAGGGCGCGGTGGGTATGGTCGAGATGGCATTGGCGCAGCTGTCCGAGCGCAACATCGTGGAACTCGACGAGGAGCGCAAGGCCCAGATGGTCAGCAACCTGCTGGTGGTGCTGACCAGTGAACGCGGCACGCAGCCGGTGGTCAACGCCGGGAGCCTGTACTGAGC
>JANXWI010000273.1 GCA_025351205.1 Deinococcus sp. | reverse complement strand
TGGCTCTCGACGAGGTGCGTGTCGTATTCGTTCATCTGGCAGCCGTAGGTAATAAGATGTGCCCGAACCATAACCGTGTCCTCCCCGGCCTCCTGGATGGATTCCAGGGCCGCGCCCTTCAGGGCTGAAAAGACAGTGTAGCGGTTCTGCCTGGTGAGGCTGTCACAGTGATTCCAGCGGCTAAGGTCAAACGAGGGTCGAGGGGTGGTACACGATCTGGGTCAGGTCTCCAATCAGGGGCAGTGAAATCGGTGGCAGCACGATTTGAAACTCTGTACCAGACATAGTACTGGCCTGGATTACTAAAGTCCGCAGATAACCCACTGAAAGGGCCACGCAGAATTCCGTGAACTCTTTCCTGACCGAGTAATCGTCTCTAATCGTGGCCACAGTCATACTTTCCATCAACAGTACTTCAAGGCGCGAGGTAAAATTGGCATGGCCGATAGATTCACTGGTGTCGGCATTCAATAACTTCAGTTCAAGATTTCCCGAAAAAATGATTTCTATCGGAGTTTGCTCTGTAAGTTCGGTCGGAGCATGTTCTGTAAAGCTGAACTCGAACTGGTTTCGCACTTCCAGAGGTCCCCCGACTGTCTGGGGGAAGCTCCATGAGGCCCCGGGACAGGACATCGAAGCTGCCAGCCATTGCGCTTCCTCGTGCAGCAAACGGTCAGGTGCCGTCATGATCGCACTGTCGGATATGCGCTCACTGCCCGGTGCTTTTGCTGACCCGTAGAAAATGGCATGCGAAAGTGGCCTTCTACCCGAATGACCTGCGTAGCAGCGTCGTATTCCTGGTTAACGGCCTTGCATAGCAATTCCTCCAACAACGTTTCGGCGGGTTTGCTGTCTAGCTGTAAGAACAGTGCCCTCAGCTTCTCACGAGTTTTCTGCGAGGTCGGCACGTACACGCCTTCCGGCATGCGGTGGTACAGCGCCAGCGCCCGGCGGATAATGGCAGTGCGCGAGGACTGCTCTCCTGCCACAGTCTTGTCAAGGTCATTGAGCAGGTCGGAGGGCAACCGGAAAGTCACAACCTCCTGATTCTCGCCAACTTTTCTATTGATTTTTCTGGGTTCGGTCATTCGATTTCACCTGCTTGGATGGCCTGAAGAAAGTATTGCTGGGCGCTGATTCTTGACTCCTGAAGCACAGTGATGGGACGCATTCTGCCTCCATTGGTATCGATAATGAGCCGCCAGACGGTAGAGGTCGCAGTGATACGCTCAAACACCGCAGGGACCACCTGAAAGAGAATCCGGTAGCGCCCGCCCGACTCATGTGGGTCCGGCTCATACACCACGTACCCTGCCCGCAGGCCAGACTCAATTTCGTTTACAGTCAGCCGCACCGTGCAATGAGGCCGATTTACCTCGTCCCACAGCAATCCCAGGCGAAGACAACTCTCTGGGGGTTCATCACAGGGTTCGACCTCAACACCAGTGTATTGCAATTTGTCATACGGCATTGTTACATGCCTGATGGACCTGTGGCCTCACAGCCGCCGCATTCGTAGACCGACCCCGACCAACCTTACAGTCAAGCGTTGGTAAAAATAATTCATGGCTAATTCCATCTGAGTATTCACCTTTTCCGCCCTGGACATTTGTAAAGTATACGTGGGTCTGCCCTGACCCCTGGTGCCCCGCAAGTCGGCGGCGTATCGTTTCCCCATGCCTATCTGCCCATTCACTCCGGCGCTCAACCCTGGAAGTCTCGCATGACCACCTGGCCCATTCAGGAAGGCGTCTTCGAGCTGGGCGACCTCGCGGCAGAGCGCGGCGGCGTCATCCAAAATGCGAAGCTGAACTGGCAGACGCACGGCACGCTGAACGCCGCGCGCGACAACGTGATCGTCTACCCGACCAGCTACACCGCCACCCACGACGGCCAGAGCTGGGCCATCGGGCCGGACATGCTGCTCGACCCGGAAAAATATTTCATCGTCATTCCCGATATGTTCAGCAACGGACTGTCGTCGGGGGCGGGCAATACGCCGGACTATCCGGCCCTGGTCACGGTGCGCGACAACGTGCTGGCGCAGGAGCGGCTGCTGCGTGAGGTCTGGGGCATAGAGAAGATAGCCGCCGTGTACGGCTTCTCGATGGGCGCGATGCAGGCGTACCACTGGGCCGCGTTGTTCCCGGAGCGGGTGCAGCGCGCTTTCATCGTCTGCGGCAGCGCCCGTACCGCCATTCATAACCGGGTGTTCCTGTCGGGCCTGCTGCGGACCCTGGAGGCCGCGCCCGAACACCTGGGCGGCGGGCGCTTCTCCGCCGAGCCGGTGCTGGCACTGAAAGCCTTCGGGCATATCTACGCGGGCTGGGGGCTGAGCCAGGACTTCTACCGCGCCGAGCTGTTCTGCACCGCCCTGGGCGCGCCCGACCTCGAAACCTACCTGAAGACCGACTGGGAGGCCGGGTTTGCCAGCTGTAAGGCCGCCGACCTGTACGCCCAGGCGATGACCTGGATGCACGGCGACATCAGCGCGAACGACCTGTACGGCGGCGACCTGACGCGGGCGCTGGAGGCCGTCCGGGCGCGGGTGCTGCTGCTGCCCGGCGAGACCGATCTGTACTTCCGGGTGGCCGACAACGCCGCCGAGCTGCCCCACCTGCGCGGCGGCGAACTGCGCCCCATTCCGGGCATCTGGGGCCATCGGGCGGGCAGTCCGGCGGGGCTGGAAGCCGAGCTGGCCTTCCTGAAAGTGGCGGTGCGCGGGTGGCTGGCAGGCTGACCTGACGTTTACATGGTCAATGTGAACATGGCGCTCAGGCGGCCTGCCAGCACGGGCTAGACTGCTCTCATGTCTCCCCGCTTCCTGACCCTCGCCCTATGTGGCCTCCTGGCCGCTGACCTCGCCCCGTCCGCCTCCGCCCAGGTGGGCGGACTCCTGAGCGTCAGCCTGAAAGCGCCCGAGTTGACCGGCTTCAAGCTGGCGGGCAATGTCCTCCAGGGCCAGGGCGGCGTGTCCATCACCCTCACCACACGGGGAACGCTGCCCGGCACACAGTATCTGGAGAGCGCCGCCGTGCTGCTGCCCAGCGCCGACCCCGTGCTGGCGGGCAGGCTGCTCAGCGCCCTGACCGGAGCCGATCTGGCCGCGCCGCTGGCCGCCTTCCTGAAACGGCCCGAGGTGCAGGCCAAGCTGCAAGCGGGGCTGAGCGTCAATACCGACCCCTATGCGCTGAGCCTCAAGGCGGCTGGCACGGGTCTGAGCATGACCGTGGCGCTCCAGACGCTCAGCGGCTTCGAGGCCGTGCCTGCCAGCCGCATTCTGGGCGATCCGGCGGCCCCCTACGTCATCCGGATGTACTCGGACTTCCAGTGCCCGTACTGCCAGCAGGCCGAGCTGGAGGCCATGCCCACGGTGCTGAGAGGGCTGCCCAAAGATGTCCGCTTCGAGTTTCATCAGTTTCCGCTCGAAAGCCTGCATCCCAACGCCCGCGCCGCCGCCGAGGCCAGCGTGTGCGCCGAGAAACAGGGCAAGTTCTTCGCCTTCAAGGACGCGCTGTTCAGGCGGAGCGACTGGCAGAAGTCGGCCAATCCCACCGCCGTGTTTCAGACGGTGGCGCAGGCTGCGGGCGTGAATGTCGGCACCTACCGGAGCTGTATCGCCGACAGGGCCGGGAAAGCCGAGGTGGACGCCGGACTGGCCGAGGCCAGCAGGCTGGGCCTGAACAGCACCCCGAGCGTGTACATCGGCAACTACCGGGTCGCCGACCCTTACACCCCGGCCAGCTATCAGGCGCTGCTGGACTTCGTACGGGCCAGATAGAAGGGATTGACTATCTTTATGATTTTATTTACCGTGAGAATACGACTCTATCTTCTTTTTTAGGACAGAAGAGGGCCTGTAAGAGCGTACTCAGGTGAAATTAAACGGTCTGACAGTGGCCTCACGATAGATCTGTTCTGAAATAAAATATCATCAAGTTTCAATCCACAACCGTTTCGCTTTAAAGCAAAGAAGGTAACCACTTATGGAAGGCTTGATGCTGGCCCAGACCATCCGCGAGGTGCAGGCGCTGTTGCCGGTACGCACGCTGGGCTGGGCCTTTCCCGACGAGACGACTGCCGCGCTGCTGCTGGAGGGCGCGGGCAATCTGGTGTTCAACTATCGCCCGCCGCAGCCGGTCATTTACCTGAGCCAGGAACGCATACGCGGCGAGGCGCACAACCCCTTCCAGCGCCTGCTGGTGGCCCGTGTGCGCGGCGACCTGATGCTGGCCGAGCAGCTCAAACTCGACCGGGTGGCGCAGTTCGCCCTGTCCGGTGAGCGCGGCTTCAAGGACGTGTCGCCCGCCCGCCTGCTGTTCGAGCTGACCGGGCGCAACACCAACCTGCTGGTGCTCGAAGGCGTGCCGGACGGTGAGGAGACCGGCTGGGAAGGCCGGATCGTGGCCGCCGGGCGCGAAATTACAGGCAGCCGCAACCGATTCCGCACCGTCCGCAGCGGCGGTCAGTACACGCCGCCGCCGCCCTACAGCAAGCTCGACCCGCGCAATATGAGCGAATCCGACGCCGCCTCGCTGCAACATCTGCCGCTCGGCAAGTGGCAGGGCAAGATCGACGGCATCGGGATGATGCTGGGCGCGGAACTCGTCCGCCGGGCCGGGCTGCCGTCCGCAGCGGCTCCGGGGGAACAGTGGCCGAAAGCCTGGGAGGCGCTCAAGTCGCTCGTGGCCGACCCCAGCGTTCAGGAAGGCACGCTGCACGAGGGCGCGCGCGAGTCGAGCCGCCAGGAAAAAGCCGCGCAGCTGCGCAAGACCCTGCGCGAGCCGCTGGAGAAGCGCCTCTCGCTGCTGAACAACCAGATCGCCGATGTGGACCGCGCCGTGGAGGGCATCCAGACGGCGGCCCAGGAGCGCCAGGAGGCCGATCTGCTGATGGCCTACCAGCACGGCGTGACGGCGGGCGCTGCAAACGTGCTGCTGCCCGCCTTCGACGGCTCCGGCGAGCTGCCCGTGAGTCTGGAACCGCAGCTGAGCGCCGTGCAGAACGCCGAGAAGCGCTACACTCGCGCCCGTCGCCGGGAAGAGGTGTACGAGCGGCTGGCCGAACGTGAGCCGCTGCTGCGGGCCGAGTTGAGTGAGGTGCAGTCAGACCGCGCCGCGCTGGAGGAAGCGCCGCTGGAACGGCTGGAGGCGCTGGCGAAGGGCCTGGACGTCCAGCGTACAGACCGCAGCCCCTTCGGGGCCAAATACACTTCCCCCGGCGGCTTCGAGGTGCTGGTGGGCCGCAACAACAAGGAAAACACTGCGCTCACACACCGCATCGGGCGCAGCACCGACTTCTGGTTTCACGTCCAGGGCTTTCCGGGGTCGCACGTGCTGGTGCGCAGCGGCGGCAAGGAGTTGCAACTGCCCGACATCCTGTTTGCGGCCCAGCTCGCGGCCTACCACAGCAAGGCGCGGCAGTCGGGCAACGTGGCTGTCGATTACACCCGCATCAAGCAGGTCTGGCGGCTCAAGGGCGAATCGGGCGGCAAGGTGAACTACACCGGGCAGAAGACGGTGTACGTGGACCCGGAGTTGCCCGGGTAGAACGTGGCGCGTGGCCTGTGGCGTGTAGGAATGGCCTGGCAATCTTGGTTTAGACAGGTTCTCCTGGCCTTTCCTACAAGCCACGAGCTACAGGCCACAAGCCCTCCTCCGCCATCTGGCCGATGCGCTCAGGTCCAGGGCATGATCTACTCACCGGATGCCTGAGCGCTCCGGTCAACCCGCCTACCCGCGCCGCATCGTCGTGACCGGCACCACCGGCAGCGGCAAGACTACCCTGGCCCGCGCTGTCGCCGCCAAGCTGACGCTACCGCACGCCGAGCAGGACGCCTGGAACCACCTTCCGGGCTGGCAGGAGGCCCCGGTGCAGCAGTTCCGGGCGGCGGTGGACGCCTTTACCACACAGGTGGGCTGGGTGATGGACGGCAACTACACGAAGGCCAACGACATCGGCTGGGCGCGGGCCGACACGCTGATCTGGCTCGATTATCCTGGGCAGCTAGTGTTCTGGCGGCTGCTGAGGCGCACCCTGAGGCGCGGCTACACGCGTGAGGAACTGTGGAACGGCAACCGTGAACGGCTGGGCACGAACCTGTTTTCGCGTGACGGCATCCTGGCCTGGTTTTTCCGCACCCACTGGAAACGCAGGCGCGAAACACCGGGCAAACTGGCCGCCTACCCGCACTTGCAGGTGATTCGGTTCAGGACGCCGGGGGAAGCAGAGCTGTGGCTGGACAGGCTGTCATCAACCGCAGGGGTGTAGGCTTTGGAATGGACGCGAACGCCATGACACGGGCCTGGGCCGCCTTCGAGCGTGAAGACTGGACGCAGGCGGAGGCGCTGTACCGCGAGATTCTCGGCGACACTGCCCTGACCAGCGCCGAGCAGCAGGAGGCCAGGTTCTGCCTGGGTTACGTTCTGGCCCATGCCGACCACTTTAATGAGGCAAGAGAAATCTTCGCCAGTCTGCGTCAGGAAGCCGCCACCCGGGGAGACCTGGCGTTCGAACACGTCGCGCTGCATCAGGTGGGAATGGTGGAGCGCATGGCCGGACACTGGCAGGCGGCGCAGGACTGCTTTGAGCGCGAGCGCGAACTGATCGTGCGCCTCGGCAACGCCGATCTGGCGGTGGCCGTCAACGCCTACGAACTCGGCACGGCGGCGCAGCATCTGGGCCAGCAGGCAGAGGCAAAAGCCTGGCTCGACCTGTCTCTGACCTGTGCTGAGCGGACAGACGACCTGATCGCTGTCGGCTGTGCCCACCGGGGCCTGGGCGACTGGTCTTCGGCTCAGGGTCAGTTGAGCGAGGCGCTGAGCTGCTGGAGGTCGGCCCACGCCTCGTTTCTGGCGGCTGAAGACAACAGGGCGGCGTCGGATGTCGAGCGCCGCCTTTCTGCCAAATCAGCGAACCTTCGTCCCGCCCGGTAATTCCAGCCTCGGCCCGATCACGTCCAGGTTGCCGTGTTCGTCTTCGGCGGCCAGGATCATGCCGTGACTCAGGATGCCGCGCAGCTTGACCGGCTTCAGGTTGGCGACCACCACCACCCGCCGCCCGATCAGGTCTTCGGGGGCGAACCACCTGCGAATGCCGCTGACCACCACCCTTTCCTCGTCACCCAGCCTGACCGTCAATTTGAGCAGCTTGTCGGCCTTCTCGACGGCCTCAGCGGCGATCACCAGGCCAATCCGCAGGTCGATGCGGGCGAAGTCGTCGATGCTGATTTCCTCCAGCTCCGGCTTTGGGGCGGGCGTGGCGTCGGGCGCACTGGGGGCGCTGGCCTCCGGCTGGCTGGCAATACTGGCGGCGGCAGCCTTGATCTTCTTCACCGGGGTGGGCGCATCTGCCGGCTCTCCTTTCGGCTCCGGCTTGGGAAACAGGACCGTACCCGGCTGCACCACGGTTCCTGCTGGCGTCAGGCCCCAGGCGGCTTCCAGGCGGTAGCTCTGCCCGCCCAGACCGAGTTGAGAGCGCAGCTCCTTTGCCTTGCTGGGAATGGCGGCCTCCAGCAGTACGCTCGCCACGCGCAGACCCTCGACAGCCGTGTACAGCACGGTGTCGAGCCGGGCAGCGGTGGCCTCATTTTTAGCCAGCTCCCAGGGCTTGCTCTCGGCGATGTAGCGGTTCAGGTCGCGCACGAACTCCATCGCGGCCTCCAGCGCCATGTTGACCTTCAGGCCACGGGCGAGTTCCAGCACGCGGGCGGGCAGGGCGCGGGCCGCCGCCTCGATGCCCCGTTCACGTTCGCCCAGCACGCCGGGGGCGGGCAGCACGCCGCCGCGAAACCTCAGCACCATGCTCAGGGTGCGCGACAGCAGGTTGCCCAGGTCGTTGGCGAGGTCGGCGTTCAGGCGAGACACCAGAATGCCCTCGCCGTAGGGGCTGTCGGCACCCAGGTTGGTCTCGCGCAGCAGGGTGTAGCGCACCGCGTCGGGGCCGTACTCGGCCAGCAGCTCGACGGGGTCGATGGCGTTGCCCAGCGACTTGCCCATCTTGCGCCCGTCCTCGGCCATGATGTGCGCGTGCACCACCAGCTTGCGGTACAGCGGCAGCCCGGCGGCCCTGAGCATGGTGGGCCAGAAGATCGCGTGCGGCTTTAAAATATCCTTGCCGATCACGTGCCAGGCGTACTGAAACAGCTCGCCCCGGCCTTTGCTGGCTGGCCCCGACAGGTAGTTGAGCAGTGCGTCGAACCACACGTAGGTCACGTGGTCGCTGTCCCAGGGCAGCTCGATGCCCCACGGCACCCGGCTCTTGGGCCGCGAGATGCTCAGGTCGCCAACCGGCTCGCGCAGCATCTCCAGCACCTCGTTGCGGTAGCCGGCAGGCTGAATGAACTCCGGGTTGGCCAGCAGATACTCCAGCAGCCACGCCTGATACTTTTCCATGCGGAAGAAGTAGTTGGCCTCCTTGCGAATCTCGGGCGCGTCGCGGTCACCAGGAAACACGCCGTTCACCAGCTCCTTCTCGGTCACGTAGCGTTCCGCGCCCACGCTGTACAGGCCCTCGTACTCGGCGTAGTAGATGTCTCCGCTGGCATGCACCCGGCTCAGCACGTCCTGAACGTACTTCTTGTGCCGCGTTTCGGTGGTCCGCACAAAATCGTCGTAACCGATCTCCAGTCGGTCCCAGAGGCCCTTGAATGCGTTCCTGCTCAGTTCGTCCACGAAGCTCTGCGGCGTCTGTCCGGCTTTGGCCGCCGCCTTGGCGATCTTCTCGCCGTGCTCGTCGGTTCCGGTCTGAAAGTAGACCTCGTATCCGGCCAGCCGGTGATAGCGGGCCAGCGTGTCGGTCAGAATCTTCTCGAAAACGTGCCCGATGTGCGGCACCCCGTTGGCGTAATCGATGGCGGTGGTGATGTAGAAGGGTTCTTTGAGCTGAATGTCTCTGAGCTGAACTTCTTTAGCTTGTGTTTCGTTGGATTGTGACATCGGGCTATCCCTCCATATACTCAATTTCAGGTCTTCAATGGGCAAAAAAAACGGGGCGCACTGCTTCGCGCCCCAGGCTGAACCGTCACGGTCACGCGCCCGAGATCCGCAAGGAGGC
>JANXWI010000256.1 GCA_025351205.1 Deinococcus sp. | reverse complement strand
GCAGCAGATGCACTGCGGTCAGATGGCCGAGATGGTCCAGTTCAGCCTGCTGCGGGATGAATTCAAATCTGTGCTGTGATTTCAGATGTTCTGATCTCGCCTACTTGTTTTTCGCCATGAATTCCAGCGCGTCCTGGCGGGTGTTGCCCAGGAAGCTCAGCGAGCGGGCCAGCGAGCCGACGATGGTGTAATGGTCGAGCCGGGGCAGCACCGTGCGCGTGACCGGAACGCCCGCCGCCTTGAGCGCCGCTTCCATCTTGACGGCGTTGGGCGGCTCGACCACCTGATCGTCGCCCGCCACCAGCAGCAGGTGCGGCGGCGCGTCCCTGCGGACGTGATACGAAGGCATGATGTCGGCGGGGTTGCTGCCCTCGGGGAAGGCGTTGGCGCTGGGCAGCGGGCGGTAGTCGTAGTCGTACGGCCCGGCCACGCCCACCACGGCCTTCACGGCGCTGATCGGCACGCCCGCCTCTGTCAGCCAGCGGGCATTGTCTACCAGTTCCACCGCGTTGAAGGCTCCTGCCGAGTGGCCCATGACGTACAGCGCGTCGGGGTTGCCACCCAGCTCGGGCGCGTGTACGCGCAGGTATTTCAGGGCCTGGGCCGCGTCCTGAATGTAGGCCGGGTAGCGGTTGACTGGGGCCAGGCGGTAGTTCATGACGGCGGTGACATAGCCCGCGCGCGCGAAGCTCTCGCCCACGAACTTGTAGTCGTTCTTGCTGCCGTTGGTCCACGAGCCGCCGTGAATGAACAGCAGCATCGGGGCCGTGGCGTCCGCCCTGCTGCCTTCGGGCCTGTACACGTCCAGCACGTTGCGGGCGTCCGGGCCGTAGCGCTGGTCGGTGCTCACGTTCAGGCCCGCCGTCGAGGCGACGGCATTCAACGTGCCGAGCACGCCGTTGGTTCCGCAGGCGACGAGCGCCGCCAGACTGCCGACGATCAGGAGGGGAAAGAGGATTCGCTTCTTCATTCTGCCCAGTCTAGAAGGGCGGGCGGAGGGGAGTTGTAACAGTCTCCCGAAAGAAACTTAAGTTTTCTTGACCTCCCGGTGGGCCGGGCAAAGGGCGACCTGTCTATACTGACCTCATGAATTCCGGCTCTCTCAGAGGCTCTGCGTGAGCCTGCTCGACATGATCGGCCCCGTGATGATCGGCCCCAGCAGCAGCCACACCGCCGGGGCCTGCCGCATCGGGCTGGTGGCGCGGCAGCTGCTCGGCGCAGCTCCGGTTCGCGCCCGCACCGGGCTGCACGCCAGCTTCGCCAAGACCGGCAGGGGGCACGGCACGCAGCTGGCGCTGGTGGCGGGCCTGCTGGGCTTTCAGCCCGACGACGCGCGCCTGCCGGACGCCTTTGCGGAGGCCCAGGCCGCCGGGCTGGAGTACGAGTTTCATGACGCCGACCTGGGCGACGTGCATCCTAACAGCGCCTGTATCGAGCTGGAGGGCGCAGGCGGTGAGCGCGTGAGCCTGATCGCCAGCAGCACCGGGGGCGGCGTGATCGAAGCTGTACGGGTGGACGGCTTCCGGGTCAGCTTCAGCGGCGCGTCTGCCACCCTGCTCATTCGCTACACCGACGCGCTGGGCGTGATCGCGAAGGTGGCCGCGCTGGTGGCCGCCGATCACGTCAACGTGGCCGCGCTGGTGTGTTCGCGTGAGAAGCGCGGTGGGGCGGCCATGCTGTGCATAGAGATGGACCAGCCGCTCTCGCCCGCCGCTCTGGTCTTTCTGGGAAGCTGGCCGGAGATGGACTGGGTGCGGATGGTGCGCCCGATCATGGACGCCGGGGCCACCATCGGCGGGGGGGATGTCCCGATTCTCGCCGGGACGACGGCGTGACCCCTACCCTCGCACAGATCATGAACGCCCCCACGCCCGCCTCGGCCTGGGTGCTGGAGCAGGACTGCGCCGAGAGCGGCCTGGACGCACAGACGGTGCGAGGCTCGATGCTGGGCCGCATCAGAGAGATGCGCGACAGCATCCGGCGCGGGCTGGCAACCGACGCGCCCAGCATTACCGGCATGGTCGGCTGGAATGCCAAGGGGCTGCAAGGCGCCCCAGACGTGCTGAACGCCCCGCTGCTCAAGAGGGTGCAGGCGTATGCGATGGCCGTCAACGAGGAGAACGCCCGCATGGGCCGCATCGTGGCCGCGCCCACCGCCGGAAGTGCCGGGACCATTCCGGGGGCGCTGATCGGGGTGGCCGACCACCTGGGCCTGGCCGACGAGCAACTCATCATGCCGATGGTGCTGGCCGCCGGCATCGGGCAGGCCATTTCGCGCCAGATGTTCATTTCGGGTGCTGCGGGCGGCTGTCAGGCCGAGATCGGCAGCAGCGCCGCGATGGCCGCCGCCGCCGTGACCGAGCTTCTGGGCGGATCGAGCCGCGCCTGCGTCCACGCCGCCAGCATGGCCCTGATGAACACCATCGGGCTGGTCTGCGACCCGGTGGGCGGCTTCGTCGAGGTGCCCTGCGTGAGCCGAAATGCGTTTTTTGCGGTACACGCGGTCAGTGCCGCGCAACTGGCGCTGGCGAATCTGGAGAGCTTCATTCCGCCCGACGAGGTGGTGGGCGCGATGGCCCAGGTGGGCCGCATGATGCCGCTGGAACTGCGCGAAACCGCCGAGGGTGGGCTGGCCCAGACGCCGACAGGGCTGGCGGTCACGGCGAGGATGGGCGGGAAAGGCTGATTCAGCTTGATCCGGTTCAGCGCTGCAAGTTCGGGGTGATCGAGAACAGGCTGTCTGGGACGCCCAGCCTGTTCACCCCCTCCCAGCCTCCCCCCTCAAGGGGGAGGGGCTAAAACTTGTATACCTTAACTGCAATGCCAGTAAGTTAAGGTGCTGGGGCGGGGTATTGAAGACGTTAAGGTGAAGGATGGACCTCGGCACCTCACTGTGGACCACAGCCCGCGACCAGCCGTCAGACCACCTCAACACCTTTGCCTTGAGCTTTCGTTGATGATCCAGATGCTCGCAGCGACAGGAAATACTTCGGTTCGTCGGCCTTAACTTACTGGCATTGACCTTAACTGACATCTTGCAGTTTTAGAAAAGGCTGTCTGGAACGTGCTTTTGGCCCCATGATGGGGTATGAACCCAAAAGAACAACGTTCCAGACGGCTTTATTCTGACATCCTTCCGTGCTTCTCACGCAAGCAGCACCGGGACTCCTTCATGGTGTTTCTCGACCTGATGTTGGATGGTTCCGGCAGAGCCTTGCCGGAACGAGCCACAGTCAAATCGCCTGCAGCCATCAGCCGCTTCCTCAACCATGCGTCCTGGGACACCCGAAAGCTCTGCCGGATGCTGCGCGAGCACGCCCTGCAGGCGTTGCAGAGCCTGTACCGGCAGAACCCTGGACACCGACCCCGGCTTGAACTACTGATGGACCTGACCAGTCTCGAGAAGACCGGCAGGTTCGCCGCGCTGACCGACTGGGTCCACACATACAACGGGGTGCACGGCGTACATCTCGTGGTGCTGTACCTGTGCTGTGGACCTTTGCGGTTGCCCTGGGCCTTCCAGATCTGGCGGGGGAAGGGGTCCCCTTCCCCTGCCCAACTGGCCTTGAAGTTGCTACGGACCGTGCCAGCAGCCCTCCTGAAAGCAAAGCGCACGCCGCGCCTGCACGCCGACGGTGGTTTTGAGAGTGCCGAATTCATTCAGGGGGTCCTGGCGAAGGGCCTGGACATCGTCATAGGGGTGCGGTGTAGCCGGAAGTTAGAAGATGGTCGAAGCGTCCAGGAGATTCTCACTCGCGGGGAAATGGTGAAGCCCACGGGGCTTCACCAACCGATGTGCCTCTCTTGGATCTGGTTGTACCGCAACGACGAACCAGAGCAGCGGTTCGTGATGTCAAACCTCGATCTGGGCGGTAAATATCTGGCGCGGGTGGGAAAGCGGCGGTGGCGTATCGAAGCCTTCTTCAAGACCATCAAGGGCCGGTTCAGGCTGGAACGCTTCGCGCAGCACAGCAAGCGGGCAAGCGTCCTCATGGGCGCTGCTTTGCCCAAGAAACAGGGCGTGATGCGGTGGTGGTGCCTGTCCGCGCTGGCGTTCCTGCTGTGCCACATGCAAGACCTGGCGCTGCCGGTCAAGTCGCCAGGCACCTGGGCGGATTGGGGAGATCTGGCGAGGACCGTACGGTTCTCGTTCGTGCCGGAGATCCGTCGGCAGGCCCTCGAACTTGAGTTGCAGGCCCTCGATGCCTTCCAGCACGCACTGCTCGTCCTGGAAACTTAAACTGCAAGATGTCAGTTAAGCTTCTTGTTTCAGCGACCGTCGGATCAGCCCGCTGTGACCCTGCCCCCTTCCACCCGATGTTCCACGCCCAGTTCCTGCCGCAGTTCGGCGTGACTGTGGACCAGTTTCGTCGCCCCCGCTGCCCTCAGCTGCTCATCCAGACCGGCGTGGACGTGTTCGCCCGCCAGCAGGCCCCAGACGGTCGCGCCCGCCGCCGCGCCCGCCTGGACCCCGGTGGGGCTGTCCTCGATCACCAGGCAGCGCCGGATGTCTGCACCCAGCGCCGCCGCCGCGTGCAGATACAGGTCGGGCAGAGGCTTACCGCGCCCGCCCACCTGCGAGGCGTCGAAACTGTGCAGCACAGCGTCAGCCAGCCCCGCCGCCCGCAGTTTGATGTCCAGGCGGTCCCGGCGCGAGTTGCTGGCGACGGCGTAAGGAAGGCCCGCTCTGTGCAGCGCCGCGAGGGTCTGCCCCGCCCCCGGAACCTCTTGCACGCTCAGGAAGGACACGGCCAGCGCGGCGTCACTCTCGGCGTCGAAGCTCTCGGGGCGGGTCCAGCCGTAGTCCTCTTCGAGGTGGCCGTACAGCGCCGCGAACGATTTTCCCACCGAGCGGGCCATGAACTCAGCGTGGCCGATGACCAGGCCGTGTTTCGCCAGCAGCCTGACCAGCACCACGTTGGACACGCCTTCGGAATCGACCAGCACGCCGTCGAGGTCAAAGAGGACGGCGGCAAAGGGAACGGCGGGAAATGGAACGCTCATGCCTGCAATCTACCGCAGCCCGTCAGCCGAGCAGGGTGAAGCAGACCTCCGCCTCATCCTGCACGCCCAGTGGGCTGGAATCGGGCAGGCTGGTCCAGACCGGGCCGCCCGAGAGTTCGGTGGCGGCGTTCAGCAGCGGCGCGTCGGCGGCGGGGTCGAGGCTGCCCCACAGGTGAGCGCCAGCAGGTTGCCACAGCAG
>JANXWI010000248.1 GCA_025351205.1 Deinococcus sp. | reverse complement strand
CACGTTTCTCGGGGCCTTCCTGTATGCGCGGCAGCAGGGCGACTCGGTGCAAGACGCCCTGCGGCTGGCTGTGGGGACCGGCAGTGCGAACGCCATGCTCGGTGGACCCCTGAACCTGCGTGCCGAGGTCGCACGGGACCTGGCCGGTCGGGTCCAGGTCAGCCGGTGGACCTGAGGACTGCTGCGAATCATGCTTCTGACGGACAAAGATCATTCAGGCCAAGCCTGCCATGACCCCAGACTAAGTCTGAGATCCTCTTTATGTCCTGCATGTGTGGCCCATCCATCAGAATTATTTTGACATCACAGAATTTTTTAACTAAACTGCTCACACGATTGCCATTTAAGGTTGTCGCTCTGAAGTCGCCCCTCCGAAGGCGAACTGCAGACTTGGAAAGACTGCCGCGAATCCAGCCGCCCACGTCTTCACATGGAGGATGCCATGCACAGAGGTCTGCAAGACCATGAAGCAACGCCCGCCATCTGCCCTGGTTCGGCTTGCTGGTAGGAAGCCGCATCCGGGGCCGCAGGCGGCAGCTCGGCCTGACCCTCAAGGCCGTCTCAGAGGGCTGCCAGCTCTCTGTGCCTTATCTGTCGCAGGTGGAGCGCAATCAGGCCAACCCCACCGTGACCGCGCTCGCCAGCATCGCCAGGGCATTGGGGGTGGGCCTCAGCTATTTTGTGCCGGGCGAGGAACACACCACCGTGGTCAGCCGCAGCGGTCAGGGCCATGAACTGCATATCCGCGAATTGCCCTACCGGGTCACCAGCCTGGCCGGGCACGGCAGTGGACTCCAGCTGGAGCCGCTGCTGATCCGGGTCGAGCCGCAGTTCGCCTCCGAGCCGACCAGCCACCTGGGCGAGGAATTTCTGTACGTGCTGCACGGGCAGCTGAGTCTAAAGGTCGGCGAAGAACATTTTCTGCTTCAGACTGGAGACAGCGCCCAGCACCCCAGCACCACCCCGCACGCCTGGGGAAACCCCGGCGCGACGCTCACGCAACTACTGTGGGTGGGAACGCCCAAACTGTTCTGAGTTCAGCATCCAATGTTCAGGAGGTCAACCGTGGAACGACTCGGACTATCCGCAGGGGCACCGTCTTCAGCAGGGCAATCTTTTTCAGGGCTGCCTGCCAGGGTGGGCCAGCTGTTTCTGCCTGCCGGAACGGTGTTGCCCGAAACCAGCCACGCCGAGCACGAGGTGTCGTTCATTCATACGGGCGTGCTGAAGGCCAGAAGCGGCGGCCATGACTACCTGCTGGGCGGCGGCGACGTGACGTTTATTCCGGCGGGCGAGGTGCATTCCGGCGAGGTGCTCGAAGACCTGACGCTCAGTTACGTGCTGATGGCTGTGCCGGGCAGCGCCATGCCGGGACCAAGGCAGCCCGTATGAGCCAGTTCAAATGAGTCTGGGATGGCTGTCCCGCCGCGTGGCGCTGGCGCTGATAGCGGCGTTCGGGGTCAGCGTGCTGGTGTTCGCGCTGATTCGCCTTGTTCCCGGCGACGTGGTCACCAACCTGATCGGGCTGGAAGGCAACGTCAGCGCGGCGCAGCAGGCCGAGATGCGCCGACTGTTCGGGCTGGATCAGCCGATTGCCGTGCAGTTCGGTCACTGGTTTGCGGCGCTGCTGCGCGGCGACCTGGGCGTGAGCCTGCGAACGGACCGACCGGTGTTCGCCGACCTGCTGCTGCGCTTTCCGGTCACCCTGGAGTTGACGGTGGTGGCCCTGATCCTGGCGGTGTTGATCGGCGTGCCGCTGGGCGTGACCGCCGCGCTGAACCGGGGCAAGGCTGCTGACTTCGCGTCGAGCAGCTTCGTGCTCATCGGGCTGGCCGCCCCGGAGTTCTGGCTCGCCATCCTGCTCATTCTGCTGTTCAGTCTGCGGCTGCGCTGGTTCCCGCCCAACGGCTTCGTGACCTGGGACGAGTCGCCCCTTGGCAACCTGCGCTCGGTGGTGCTGCCGGGAGTGACGCTGGGCCTGGGGCTGGCCGCCGCCATCACACGTATCGTGCGGGCCAGCCTGCTGGACGTGCTGAGCCAGGACTTCGTACGCACGGCCCGCGCCAAGGGGCTGCCGGAGCGCGTAGTCATCTACCGCCACGCCATGCGCAATGCCCTGATTCCGGTGGTCACGGTCATCGGGCTTCAGGTGGGCAACCTGCTGGGCGGCGCGGTGATCATCGAGCAGCTGTTCGGGCTGCCGGGGGTGGGCCGCTACGCGCTGGAGGGCATCAACCTGCGCGACTATCCGGTGGTGCAGGGGGCGGTTCTCTGGATCGCGGTCAGTTACGTGCTGGTGAACGTGGTGACCGATGTGCTGTACGGCCTGATCGACCGCCGCGTGGTGTACTCGTGACGGTGTATTCATGACGGTGTACCCGTGACCGCCGTGGCCCGTGCCAGCACCGTCCAGACTCCGGCCCGGCGGGCGCTGCAGCTGTTCTTCCGTTCGCCCAGCGGCGTGACCGGCCTGGTGCTGCTGCTTGTGGTGGTGCTGTGCGCCGTGTTTGCGCCGTACATCGCGCCCTTCGACCCGATTAAGTACGCGCCCGTGGACCGGATGCAGGGGCCGAACCTCCAGCATCTGCTGGGCACCGACCTGTATGGCCGCGACTTGCTGTCCCGCGTCATCTACGGGGGGCGCATCAGCCTGTCGGTGAGCAGCATCAGCATCGCCCTGGCGCTGATGGTGGGCGGCAGCATGGGCGTG
>JANXWI010000188.1 GCA_025351205.1 Deinococcus sp. | reverse complement strand
CTTCGGCGTGATCGTGACGCTCAGCGTGCTGTGGTTCGCGCTGGTCGCGCTCGGCATGTCCACGGCGCGGCTCCAGGCGGTCTACCTGAACGCCCGGCGTGGCATAGACCGCGTGGCCGGAACGGTGATGGCGGGCTTCGGGGCGCTGCTGCTGGAATGGGAATAATTTCAGATCACAGGAGTCCATATGCCCAAAGTTCACGTCTTCGCCCGCGCCCACATCAACACCGACGAGATCATTCCGGCCCGCCACCTGACCAGCGATATAGAAAGCGAGCTGGCGAAATTTGCCATGGAAGACTACGACAAGACCTTCGTGAGTCGCGTGCAACCGGGCGACATCATCGTGGCCGGCCCCGACTTCGGCTGTGGCAGCAGCCGTGAACACGCGGTCTGGGCCATTCGCGGAGCCGGAATTGCCGCCGTGATCGCGCCCAATTTTGCCCGCATCTTCTACCGCAACAGCATCAACAACGGCTTTCTGGCGCTGGAGTGCGAAGGCATTGTGGAGGCCTTTGAGGACGGCGACGAGGCCGACCTGAACTTGCAGGCCGGGACCATCAGCAACAAGCGTACCGGGCAGGTCATGACCTTCGTGCCGGTGGCCCAGTTCGCGCTCGACGTGCAGAAGGCGGGCGGCTGGCTGGAATACATGCGGGACCACTCGCAGGCCGAGCTGGAGGCCGAGACGCTCAATTCGGTCAGCACTCAGGGCGGCCACCATGCCTAAGATCATCACGCTGCCCGGCGACGGGATCGGCCCCGAGGTGACGGCGGCGGCGGTGGCGGTGCTGCGCGAGGTGGCCCCGGACCTGAGCTTCGAGGAACACCTGCTGGGCGGCGCGGCCATCGAGGCCAGCGGCCAGCCCTTTCCGCAGGCCACCCAGGACGCCCTGAAAGGCGCGGACGCGGTGCTGCTGGGCACCGTCGGCGGCCCGCAGAACAGCCCCTGGAACGCCCTGGCGCGCCACCTGCGCCCCGAATCCGGGCTGCTGCAACTTCGCAAGATGCTGGGCGTGTACGCCAACCTGCGCCCGGTGCGGGTCCAGCCGGGCCTGGAACACCTGTCGCCGCTCAAGCCGGAGCTGGCGCGCGGCGTGGACATTCTGATCGTGCGCGAACTGCTGGGCGGCATCTATTTCGATCAGGACCGCAAGATCGAGGGCGATACGGCCTACAACACCATGCGCTACACCACGCCGGAAGTGGAGCGCATCGCCCGCGTGGCCTTCTGGGCCGCCGAGCAGCGAAGGGGCCGCGTGACGAGCGTGGACAAGGCCAACGTGCTGGAGGTGTCCGAGCTGTGGCGGCGCGACGTGAGCGCCCTGAAGGAGCGCGAGTACCCCCGGCTGCATCTGAACCACGAGTACGTGGACAGCGTGGCGATGCTGATCGTCTCGGACCCCAGCCGCTATGACGTGATCGTGACCGAGAACCTGTTCGGCGACATCCTGAGCGACCTTGCCGCCGTGATTCCCGGCAGCCTGGGCCTGATGCCGAGCGCCAGCCTGGGCGACGGCCCCGGCCTGTTCGAGCCGATCCACGGCAGCGCGCCCGACATTGCAGGTCAAGGCGTCGCCAACCCGGCGGCGGCCATCATGAGCGCGGCCATGTTGCTGCGGCACGGGCTGGACCAGCCGCACGCGGCAGCGAAGATCGACGGGGCGGTGGCGCAGGCACTCAGGAGCCACCCCACCCGCGACATCGGCGGCCACGCCAGCACGCAGGAGTTCACGGGCGCGGTGCTGCGGGCGCTGGGACGGGCGGCGGTGGGGTGAGCAGGACGGCGCCGACCTTCCCAGTGCAGGTCAACCGATCTGACGGGGTTGCTTTTCCCCTCTCCCACGGGAGGCAAGGGTGAAACAGGCCGCGCACCTGAAGAAATCTGACCGATGGCCCCCACTGATCGGTGAGCGCTGCACTTGACTTAAGGGCGTCGGCGTCCGCTCTTCTTGCCGATGTTCTGCCTGGTCTGCTGGCCTGTCACGCGTGTGGCGGCGGGCCGAATCTCCGGTGGTGGCGGCTGTTGCGGGCGCGAGAGCCGCACGAACAGCCACACCAGCCCGCCGAACA
>JANXWI010000185.1 GCA_025351205.1 Deinococcus sp. | reverse complement strand
GCCCGGCGGGCGTCACCCTCCACGATGCCCAGGCCGAGATTGGCCAGCCCTGGGTCGATGCCGAGAACGATCATGAGGTCAGCATACTCAATGTTGAGCGTCCAGCACGCACTTCGCGCACGTACACAGGTTTACATCCGTCTGAGGCGCACTTCACAGCTTGCTGCGCGGGTCGAGCGCGTCTCTCATGCCGTCGCCCAGAAAGTTGAAGGCCAGCACGGTGATCAGGATCATCAGGCCCGGAAAAAACGGAATCCAGGGGTACTGCAACACCACTTCCTGCGCGTTGCTGAGCATGTTGCCCCAGGTGCTGACCGGCGGCTGGATGCCGAAGCCCAGGAAGCTCAGGGCGGCCTCGGTCAGAATGGCCCCGCCCACGTCGAGGGTGGCCTGCACGATGATCACCGGCAGCAGGTTGGGCACCATGTGGCGCAGCATCAGGCGCGGGTTTCTGGCCCCCAGGGCGCGCGCGGCGTCCATGTACTCCAGGTTGCGCAGCTTCAGGGCCTCGCTGCGCACCAGCCGGGCCGTGCCCATCCAGCCGAACAGCGACAGCACGGCCACCACGATCACGATGCTCGACCCCGCTCCCAGCGCCGCCTTGAAGGCCATGACAGCGGGCGAGTCGCTGGCAGCCAGCAGGCCCGAGATGACCAGCAGCAGCGGCAGTGTGGGCAGCGACAGCATCAGCTCGATGAAGCGGCTGATGAGGTAGTCGCTGCGCCCGCCAAAAAATCCGGCCAGCGTGCCCATCACGGTGCCGATCAGGATGCTCAGGGTCGCCACGCTGAAACCGACCAGCAGCGAAATCCGGCTGCCCCAGATGATGCGCGATAGAATATCGCGGCCCAGGTCGTCTTTGCCGAACAGGTGCTGGGCACTCGGCGGCTCGTAGAATCCGCTCAGGTCCTGGGCATTGGGATCGTAGGGCGAGATGAGCGGGGCGCTCACTGCCATGACGATCAGCAGTACGATCACGATCAGAAAGAACATGGCGAGCCTGTGGCGGCGAAAGCGGCGCAGCGCCACCGCCCCGGCGGAGCGGCTGACGACGGGCTTGACGGGCAGGGCCGGAAGAGCCGTCATCCGGCATTCCTCTGAAGAAAACTAGTCATACCGTATCCTCGGGTCCACCGCCGCATAGGCCAGGTCGGCCAGCAGGCTGAAAATGAGGGTCAGAAGCGAAATAAAGGTCAGCGAGGCCAGCACCACGTTGAAATCCTTGTTGACCAGCCCCTCGAAGATGGCGCGGCCCATGCCCGGCCAGCTGAACACCGTCTCGGTGATGATCGCCCCGCCGAACAGGCCCGGGATGGCGAGGCTGAGCAGCGTGATGATCGGAATGACCGCGTTGCGCAGCGCGTGCTTGTACACCACCTTGCTCACGGGCAGCCCCTTGGCGCGCGCGGTACGCACGTAGTCGAGGTTCAGGACTTCGAGCATGTTGGCCCGCATGAAGCGCAGGATCACCGCGATTTCTCGCAGCGCCAGCACGCTCAGCGGCAGCGCCAGGTACTTCAGCTTGTCGCCCAGCACCGCCCAGAAGCCCGCCGTGGCCGGATCGAGGTCGGGGCTGCCCAGGCCGCCGGGCGGCAGCGACACCGCCCCGCCCGTGACCTGCGGCAGCCAGATGGCGAACAGCCACAGCACCATCGGGCCGAGCCAGAACACCGGCGTGCTGAAGGCCACGAAGCTGAAAAACGTCAGCACGTAGTCGGGAAGGGAATACTGCCGCATGGCGCTGTAGATGCCCAGCGGCACGGCGATCAGGAGGGCAATGAGCAGCGCGGGCACAGTCAGCAACAGGGTGTTGGGCAGCCGTTCCTGAAACACGTACAGGGCGGCGGGGGCGCTGAACGAGCGCGACCAGCCGAAATCGCCGTGCAGCGCCTGCACCAGCCAGTAGAAGTAGCGCAGATAGATCGGCTGATCCAGCCCGTACGCCGCTTTCAGGCGGGCGATGTCGGCGGGCGTGATCTGGCTGTTGCCCAGCGTCAGCTGGTCCACCGGGTCGCCGGGTTGCAGGGCCGTCAGCGCGTAGATGATCAGGCTGATGAGCAGCAGCAGCGGCAGCATCTGCAAAATGCGGCGGAAGGTGTAGGTGGCCATGAACTCCTTCATTCTGAGCGTGTGGCCCGTGGCTTGTCGCGTGTGGGGACTGCCAGGAGTCCGCGACTGGCTGACCGAACCGAGATGCTTGGGCCGTTCCTACAGGCCACAAGCCACACGCTACAGGCTCCCTGATACAACAATGGGCCACCGCACTCTGGCAGCGGCCCACGGGGATTCGGGCTTACTTCTGAACGTCGATCTCGGCGGCACCCTTGGCCGTCCAGCCGATCTGGTAGGCGTTCCAGCTGGGGTACAGGGTGTAGGCGCTGAAGGTGTAGTTGGCCAGGGTCGGCACCTTGGTGTACACGTTCACGCGGAAGTACAGCGGCAGGCTGGGCACGTCCTCGGCCCACAGGCTCTGCATCCTGTCGAACAGCTTGACCCTCTGTGCCAGGTCGAACTCGCTGCCCGCCTGGGTCCAGAGCGCGTCGTATTCCGCGTTCTTCCAGCCGGGTTCATTCTGGCCCGAGTAGCCGTTGGCGGCGGTGGGAATCTGGCTGCTGGTGAACAGGTTGCCCTTCTCCAGGCTGGGATCGGCGGTCCAGGCGTACATCAGCATGTCCCACTTGCCGTTGCTGCCGCCGCCGATAAAGTCCTGGGCGAACACCACGCTGCTCGGGTAGTTCTGGATGTTGACCTGCACGCCCACGCTCTTCCACTGGGCCTGCAAGATCTGCTGCACGCGCTCACGGGTGGTGTTTCCGGCGGTGGTGGTGAAGTTCAGGGCAAACTTCTTACCGCCCTTGGTCAGCACGCCGTCACTTCCGGGCGTCCAGCCAGCCGCCGCGAACAGCGCCTTGGCCTTGGCCGGGTCGAAGCCGTAGTCCTTGGCGTCTTTCTTATAGACCTTGGAAATCGGGTTGACAAACGTGTTGCTCACCTGCTGCTTGCTCTGAAACAGCGCCTTGGTCAGGGCGGCCCGGTCGATGCTGTACAGCAGCGCCTGCCGCACGCGCCTGTCGTCGAGGTCGAGGTCTTTGACCTTCTGGACGCCCGAAAAGCCGTTGATGTCGATGTGTTCCCAGGTGGCGCTCGGCACGAAGTAGGTCTTGTACTTGCTGCGCTCGCTGCGCTGGAGATCGATGCCCTGGTCGAAGGTCAGGCCGACTGCCGAGAGCGCGTCGAGCTGGCCCGAGAGCACGTTCACCTTGAGGGTGTTGGTGTTGGGAATAAAGCGGTACTGCACGCTCTGCACGTACTTGTCGCTGCCGCCCTTGGGGGTGCGCCAGTAGTTGGCATTGCGCACCATCGTCAGGCTGTTGCCCGCCCGCCAGGCCGTTGGTCTGAAGGGGCCGGCCACCACCTTGGGCAGGTTGCGCGAGGTGGTGAAACCCGCGATAAACTTGACCCAGCCGTCGTTGATGGCCTTGGCGCTCGTCTTGGGATCGAGCTTGGCCGTGGCCGTGTCAAACGCGTTCCAGGCGCTTGCCATCGAGACACTGGGGGCCACCGGCGGAGACACCTGATCGGCGAACAGATACGGCGGGTCGTAGGTGATGGTGAAGGTGTCGCCGTCCACCACCGAGATTTTCGCCTTGTCCCAGGGGTCGCGGCTAGGCACCGGCACGCGCTCGTCCTGCTCGACCCTCAGCCAGAACTGGAAGTCCTTGACTGTGATGGGCGTGCCGTCGGACCATTTGGCATCCTTGCGGATGGTGTAGGTCACGCTGTTGCTGGTCACGTCGCCTTTGGCGTTCTTGGTCAGCTTGTAGCCGCCGTTGGCGAGGGTGGGTACGCTGATGGCGATGTCGGCGTACAGGTCGCCGTTGTTGTCTTTGGAAACCAGAGACGCGCCCATGTAGCCGTTGATCTCGGAGGCAATCGCCAGGTTGTTGGTGGCCCAGGGATCGTAGATATTCGGCGGCTCCTGTGAGGTCCCCACCACCAGACTGTTGTTGCCAGGGCCAGCCAGCGCCGCGCCGGTCAGGGCCGCGCCCGTGAGCAGAAGCGAAAGGGTCAGCCAGATGCGGGGGGCGTTCTTGTTGCTTGCCTTCATGTTGCCTCCGGGAGGAACCGTGCCAGTTCGTTCCGGGCCACCGTTCCGCACGTGAGCAGAACATGACCCAAACATGACCGCAAGTATAAGGAATGTTGAACAGGCGTCAACAAAGCTTCATATGAGGCAGATGCAAAAGCGCCTTCGCGGGCCGCTGAAAGCTGAACCCAGACGGACACCGCCCAGTTTCACCGGACTCCATTGCAACCGGACACCAGCCTCACCGGGCAACGCCGCGCCCGCCCCCTCCACGTCCTCGAGAGGATTCTAGAGATTGTTCCTAACGAACACTCCACGGAATATTCCACGGAATATTCCCCGAGAATATATAAAAATGAATGCGAGAATGTGAAAGAAGACCAGTGGGCGAAGGATAAGGAGAGCGGAGGTAATGGTGGTAAGAATGGTAATAATGATGATAATGGAGATGATATTTATTCGAGTCTGTGTGGTGTGCACGAATATACGACTGATAGTGATAAGGAGAAGG
>JANXWI010000100.1 GCA_025351205.1 Deinococcus sp. | reverse complement strand
GTTGAAGATCTCCGGTGCCCACCAGACGCGGCCCATGATCTCGCACAGGGTGGCGTATTCCAGGTTGGTCAGGCCCGCGCCGAACTGGCCGTCTTTGTCGGTCCTGGGAGGCAGGAAGAGGTTCCAGAGACCCTCCTGCTGCGCCAGCGGTTTGAGGTCTTCGATCAGCTGCACATGCTCCCAGCGGTTGCCGGTGTTCACCTGCCGGTCAAACTCGGCTTCATTGGGGTAGATGTGCGTTTCCATGAAGCGCGTCAGGCGCTGCTGCAAGTCCTGCACGCGGGGCGAGGCACCGAACATATTGGTGGGCATGGTCATGGGGGTTCTCCTCAAAGTGGGAAGGCGACCCACCGGAAAAGGGGGTCAGGCGCTGCTGTAGACGCAGGTATCTTAGCGCCCCCGTGGCCCGGGTTGTCCCGGCGTCAGAACGGTTAAGAAAGCCGGATGCAGGGCCGCCCGGGTGCCGTGACAAGTTGAGCAGCACTCCCCAGCGCGGCGGGTTAGGCTGGCCTCATGCCCGACGAGCCGCAGTCCCCAGGAGCGCAGTCCCCAGAATCGCAGTCCCCAGAGCTTCACCCCTCACGCCCGACCTACCCGCAGGCGCGCCGCAGCGACCATTCCGACGTGTATTTTGGCGAAACGGTGGCCGACCCCTACCGCTGGCTGGAAGACCAGGGCAGCCCGGAGACGCGGGCCTTCGTGGACGCCCAGAACACCCTGACCCGCTCGGTGCTGGACCCGCTTCCTCTGCGCGGCGAACTGCTCACCCGCCTGACCGGCCTGTGGGACTACGCCCGCCGGGGCACCCCCTGGGAGCGGGGCGGCAGGTATTTTCAGTTTCGCAACGGCGGCCTGGAGAACCAGAACGTGCTGTACGTGATGGACACCCCGACTGGCGAGGGCCGCCTTCTGCTCGACCCCAACGCACTTTCTGAAGACGGCACGGTGGCGCTGAACACCCTCTCGCTCAGCCCGGACGGTTCGAAGCTGGCCTACGCCCTCAGCAGCGGCGGCAGCGACTGGCAGGAGTGGCGGGTGCGTGAGGTGGAGGGCGGCGAAGACCTGCCGGAGCGCCTGAGTGACAGCAAGTTCTGTCTGGCCTCCTGGCTGCCAGGCGGCATCGGTTTCTTCTACAACCGCTACGACCCGCCCGCCGCAGGGCAGTCCTCCACCGAAGCGACTCTGAACGCCCGCGTCTGGCTGCACACGCTGGGCACTGACATGGCCCACGACGAGCTGATTGTGGAATGCCCCGACCAGCCGGAGTGGGGCTTCGACTGTCGGGTGAGCGATGACGGCGCGTACCTGACCGTCTCGGTCTGGCACGGCACGGCCCGCGAGAACAGGCTGTGGGTACGGCCCTTACATAGCCGTGCTGCGTTCACCGAACTGGTGAGCGAGTTCCGGGCCAGCTACACGGTGGTGGGCAGCGAGAGACAAGACCTCTACGTCCTGACCGACGAAGTCGCCCCGCTGGGCCGCCTGCTGGCCTGGAACGTGGAGACGGGCGTTCGGCGCGAACTGGTGCCGGAAGGCGCGTCCCGTCTCGACTCCGCCCTGCCGGTCAAGGACGGCTTCGTGCTGCACACCCTGCAAGACGCCTCCAGCCGCCTGACCCTGGTGGACCGTGAAGGCCAGCATCCGCGCCCGGTGACGCTGCCAGGGCTGGGCACGGTGAACGACCTGAAGGGCCGCCCGGGCAGCGCCGAGGTGTTCGTCGGCTTCACCAGCTTCCTGACGCCGCCCAGCTTCTTTCGGCTGAATTTGGACACGGCGGCCCTCGAACCCCTCTGGACACCCGACCTGGGCCTGGACCTGAGCGGCTACGAGGTGCGCCAGGAGTTCACGACAAGTCAGGACGGAACCCGCGTGCCGCTGTTCATCGTCGGGCAGAAGGCCGTGCTGGACGCTGGCCCGGCCCCGACCCTGCTGTACGGCTATGGCGGCTTCGACATCTCGCTCACGCCGGAATTCGAAATCTCGCGGCTGGCCTGGCTGGAACGCGGCGGAATACTGGCTGTGGCCAACCCGCGCGGCGGCGGCGAGTACGGCGAGAGCTGGCACCGGGCCGGAACGCTCGCCAACAAACAGAACAGCTTCGACGACTTCGCGGCCTGCGCCCGGCATCTGTGTGGTGAGGGTCTGGCGGCGCACGGGTACACCACGCCCGCGCAGCTCGGCATCGAGGGCGGCAGCAACGGTGGGCTGCTGGTCGGGGCCACGCTCGCGCAGCACCCGGAGCTGATCGGCGCGGCGGTTTTGCATGTGGGCGTGCTGGATATGCTGCGCTTCCAGCACTTCACCATCGGCTGGGCCTGGGTCAGCGACTACGGCAGCAGCGACACCCCGGAAGGCTTCGCCGTATTGAAGGCGTACAGCCCGCTGCACACCCTGAAGCCCGCCGTCTACCCCGCCACGCTCATCACCACGGGCGACCACGATGACCGGGTGGTTCCGGCGCACAGCTACAAGTTCGCCGCTCAGCTCCAGCACGACCAAGAGGGCAGCGCCCCGGTGCTGCTGCGGGTGCAGACGCGGGCCGGGCACGGCGCGGGCAAACCGGCCAAGCTGGTGATCGAGGAGAAGGCCGACATGTACGCGTTTCTGTTCGGGGCGCTGGTTCCGGGCGCTGGGGGCAATCGGTCAGACGGGTGAACGGTCACAGGGCAGGATGCTCGAAAGACTTCAGACCTCGAGCGCCAGCAGTTCGTTCAGGTGCCTGTCGATCTGCTCGTTGTACTCAGGTTCGACGGCAAACAGGCCGAAATGTCCCCAGTTGCTTTCGATCACCCGCAGTTCGCTGCCCGCGATCAGCTGCTGCTCCAGGCGGCAGTCCTCAACCGGAAAAAACTGGTCGGTGCTGATCGGCATCACGAACACCCTGGCCTTTACCCGGCCCAGGGCCGCCCCCAGGTCGCCGCCGGTTTGCAGGCTCACGTCGCCGCGCTGCCACTTGCTCGCCTTGCACATCAGGTCGCCCGGGTCCATCTGCAAGAAGAGGGCGGCCACGAAGCCGTTCACGAAGTCGGTGGCCGACGCGAAGCCTAGCGGCTTCCAGAGCTGGCGGCGGTAGAACTCCGGGCACAGCCCCATGTAGGCCCAGATGCCGACGTGTCGGCGCATTCCGTCCTCGACCTCGCACAGGTCTTTGTAGCGCCCGCCCGCGTAGCCGGGGTCCGATTTGACCGCCTGCATCAGCGACTCGCCGTAGAACCTATCGTGGTCGGTGTTGCGGGCGAATCCGGCGATGGGCGCGGCGCGTTTCACCATGTCCGGGTAGCGCACCGCCCACTCGTAGGTCTGCTGCGCTCCCATCGAGCCGCCGACCACCAGTGCGAGTTGCGTGATCCCCAGGTGCTCGGTGAGCAGGGTGTGCTGCGCCCGCACGTCGTCGGCGATGCTCAGCTGTGGGAAATTGGGGCCGTCCCAGGGCAGGGGCGTGTTGTGCGGCGAGGTGCCCAGGCCGCTCGCGAGCTGGTTGACGATCACGATGAAGTACTTCTCCGGGTCGAGTGCCCGCCCTGGCCCGACGAAAATCTGCTCCATGATCTTGGAGGTCCCCGAGTACCAGGTGGTCATCAGAACGGCGTTGGTCCTGCCTGGGTTGAGCGTGCCGTGCGTGACGTAAGCGAGCTGGGTGCTCCGCAGCGTCGCGCCGCTCTCGGTTACGAAATCGCCGATGTTTGCCAGCTGGTACGGCCCGTGGACGGCCTGGTTGTAGTACGGATGCGGCGTAGACTGGAGTACAGCTGCGGGCGTCGGCTGTTCACTGGGTGAGGCCGGGGAATCTGAAGCCGTCATGGAACCTCCGCACGGGCAACCGGACCAGCGCCGCCGCCCGTGAAGGCTGCGCCAGATGCGTTTATGTCAAACGTTTGTTCGACCTTAACACTCAGGACGCGGGCCAGATTGTGAGGCGGTGCCGTATCGGGAAGAGAGGAATGGTTGTCGGTCAGGGTGCCCCGACGCCGGTGGTCGCGGCCCGGTTGTTGCGGTTTTGACAAGAGGCGGCCTCATCTGCCAGCATGCGGCACCCTTCAATCCGCTTCGGGAGCGGGCGATTCGCGCCCCGCTTTCAAGACCTGCCCAGGAGTCTTTATGCCCGCACAGACTGTCACCGGCCCCGTACAAGCCTCCGCTCTGGGCGTCACCCTGCCGCACGAACACGTGATTTTCGGGTACCCCGGCTACCAGGGAGACGTGACGCTGGGCGGTTTCGACCACGGCGCGGTGCTGGCCCAGTGCCTTTCGGTGGCCGAGGTCGTCAAGGCGCGCGGCGTGCAGACGGTGGTGGACGCCACCCCCAACGAGTGCGGGCGCGACCCGCTGTTTCTGCGCGAGGTGGCCGAGCAGTCGGGCCTGAACATCCTGTGCAGCAGCGGCTACTACTACGAGGGCGAGGGCGGCACGGCCTACTTCAAGTTCCGCTTTTCGCTCGGAGACGGCTTTCAGGAGGTGTATGACATGATGCTGCGCGAGGTGACCGAGGGCATCGGCGGCACGGGTGTCCGTGCGGGCGTGCTCAAGATCGCCTCCGGACGCGACGCCATCTCGCCCTACGAATCGGTGTTCTTCCGGGCCGCCGCCCGCGTGCAGCGCGAGACCGGCGTGCCGATCATCACGCACACCCAGGAGGGCCGGCTGGGGCCGCAGCAGGCCGAGATGCTGGTGGGAGAGGGCGCCGACCCCAGCCGCATCGTGATCGGGCACATGGACGGCAACACCGACTTGCAGTACCACCTGGACACGCTGGCGCACGGCGTGACGGTAGGCTTCGACCGCATCGGGCTTCAGGGGCTGGTGGGCACGCCGCCCGACAGCGAGCGCCTGCGCCTGCTGGAAGCCCTGACGCAGCAGGGCCATGCCGGGCACATCACGCTCAGCCACGACAGCATCTGGAACTGGCTGGGCCGCCCGCTGGTGTTGCCGGACGCCGTGCTGCCGGCTGTCAAGGACTGGCACCCGGCGCACATCCACGACGACATTCTGCCCGAGCTGCTGCGGCGCGGCGTGACCCAGGAGCAGATCACCCAGATGACGGTGAGCAATCCGGCCAGAATTTTCGGGTAGGCGGCGTGTTCAGTCTCTACACCCGTGCGTGCGGCTGGTAACTCACCAGGATGCGCCCGCCCTGCCGCACCAGCAGGATGCCGCCCGCCGCCACGTCGATCACCAGCAGTTCGCGCAGGATGGCCGCCGGAGCGCCCGGCAGGATGACGGCCAGGTCGCCCTTGTAGTCGAGGCGCAAGGTCACCACGCGGCTCATCACCTCGACAGTCAGCGGCTCCCCGGCAAATTCCAGCATCACCAGCTGACCGGGGCCACCGACGCGCAGGTGTCCCAGCTCGGTGACGTGCCTGGGCGTGCTGCCCGGGTGGGCCTCGGAGCGGGCGTCCGGTTGCAGCACCCGGCGCAGCAGCCCCAGCAGGTGCCGCTGGTAGCCCTCGTCCGCGCCCAGCGCCTCGGCGGCGGCCTGAAAGACGTACTCGGTTTCCTGCGGGGAGCGCTGGCGGACGCGGTTGAGTAGCCCCTCCACGCCTTTGCGGGCAAAGGTCAGCAGCGCGTCCGGTGAGGCGGCGCTGTAGCGTTCGGCGCTCAGCACGCCCACGCTGACCTCGTCGATCTGACCGTCGCGGAACTTCTGGGCAGCGGCGCGCGCCAGCCGCAGGTGCAGGTAGGCCCCGCTGGGGTCCAGCAGCTGCGACACCGCGCGGGCCAGCGCCAGCAGTTCCAGCAGGCCCTTGTCGTTCTGGCGGGCCAGGAGGTACAGATAATCGCCGTGCAGCAGCGCCTGGGCGTTCACGTCTCCCAGCGTCACGGTGATGGACGCCGCGTCCGGATCGGGCAGGCCGGTTCTGGCGCGCGAGGTCAGGCGGTATTCCAGCGGCCCGATGGCCACCAGCCAGCCCTCCCCGGCCCGTTTCCAGCGGATGGGCTGGCCGCGCCAGTGGGCCTGGGTGTCTCCGCTCAGCCGAATGGTCAGGGTGCTGCTGCCGTCGTCGGGGGCGTCCAGGGCAAAGCGCCCTGTGGCGGCGTACAGCACCCTGGGCAGGGGCGGCAGTTCGGGGCCGCGCCCACCCTCCGACACCGGGATGACGCCCCTGATGAACTCGGTCAGCTTTCTGGCCGCCTCTCTGATCAGCATGCGCTCCTGGGCCGGGCGTGGGCCGCCGATCTCGGCCTGAAGCCCCTCGATCAGGGTGCGCGTCAGGTCCGGCCCCAGCAGGTCGCGCTCGGCGGCCTGAACGCGCGCCTGCACCACGTCCTGATCCGGGTGGCGCGGAAAGGGATTGAGGCTCAGCTGGGTCACGGCCTCCAGCAGCCGCGTCAGGGCGTGCTGACGCGCCCCCGGATGGGCGGCGGCGGGGTCGGCGAAGGCCGCGCAGACCTGATCGGCCAGGCCCGCCACCACGCGCTCGGCCACGCTCGGCGTTCCCAGCGAGGCCAGCGGGTCACTGCTGCGCGGCACGGGCATGCTGGTCTCGCCCCGCTCCAGGTTGACGCTCAGCGCGTAGGCGCACCTGAGCGTGATCAGGTCGCTCTCGCGTAGCCACAGCTGGGTCTGGGTTCTGGCCTCCAGGCGCACGCCCTCGCGCCAGACGGCGAACCGCAGCTGTTCGAGCGCGTCCTGCTCGTTGCCCGGCAGACCGCCCGCCAGAAAGGTGCTGCCCAGGATCGGCTCGTTCCAGCCGGCGCCGGAAGGCGGAGCAGCGGGGGCGGTCTGCCGACCATCTGCCGCGCCGCCTACACCGCTCCCAGACTGCCCGCCCCCAGACTGCCCGCCCTCAGATTGCCCGCCTGCCCGGGCCGCCTTGTCGTCTGCCAGCATTCTGAGGTGTGCCCGCCAGACGCGGTCGGTCTGCCCGAAACGCCTGAGCAGCACGCCCTCCAGTGGCGCGTCGGTCAGGACGCTGCGCAGGTCGCCCAGCGAACGTTTGCCGCCCCTGGGACTGCGGCCCGCGATCAGGTCCCCGACCTTGTACTCGTACAGCTCGATCAGTTCGGCCCAGTGCGGCTCCAGGCCAGCGGAACTGGCCCAGTGCGACTGAGACGATGAAGACTCTGTCCAGCTGGCGTCTGACTGGTCCACGCCGTACAGATTACTCCACGCCTGGGGGCCTTACGCCCGGATAGTTCACGTGCCCGGATAGTTCACGTGCCCGGACAGTTGATGTCATGCGCGGCTCACAGTTTGATGTCACACGCGGCTCACGGTTACCGGGCAGGTTCTCATACCGATTCCGATTGATTCTGTTCTGTATTCGGAATCAATCCGACCAAGCGGGCAGGCGTGCCCAGGCGCGTCCGTTCTGCCCAAGAAGCGGCGTAGCGTCCTCATGGGCGCTGTCCACGCCAAGAACGGGAGTGGGAACAGATACGGATTCTGCGGTATGGAGGAACACCCGGCGCTTCTTGGTCAGAGCAGCGCCCGTCTTGAGCAGAACAGCGCCCAGCAGGCGCTTGCTCGCATGAGGACGCTTGCCCGCTTTTACGGGTGTTACGGAATGGAGCGGAATCCGTATCAGACGAAAAATCTGGTGCCGACGACCAGGGCGTTTCGCGCCATCCGCTGAACTGGAACCGGGGCCGCTGCCCCTGCTCTAGCAGCAGTCTCTGTCAGGGTCTGGTGAGAAGAGCGGTATACACTGGAAAATATGACGTGCCTCGCCCTGAATTGCCGTGTCCCGAAGTTGTGCGCGCCGTATGGTCGGGCACTCCCCGGAACACTGCCGAATGCCCGGCTGCAAAATGTTCTGGCGTGTGGGGGGCACCCGTGAACCTGCTGCTGCTGACCTCCATCTTCGTGGTGACGCTGCTGCTGATCGTCCGGCCTGCCGAGCGGGCCATTGCCGTCTCGGTGGCGCTCACCGTGGCCCTGCTGGCCGCGCTGCTGGCCCTGCTGGGCGGCATGGACCGGGCCTGGGGCCTGCTGGTGGTGGCGGGCGTGCTGGTCAGCAGCTTCTGGCTGCGTTTCAGTCAGGAACTGGAGGGCGCGGGCGCGCCACGGCCCACCCGCAGGCGCGCCGTGCGGATCCAGCGCACCGCGCCGCCCACGCCCCAGAGCAAGAATCCCACCAGCATCCAGAACGCCCTCGACCTGCATTTTGCCGACTACGACGTGATGGACCGCATCGGGGTGGGCGGCATGGGCAGCGTCTACCGCGCCCGGCGCAAGAGCGACAACCGCATCGTGGCGCTCAAGGTGCCGCAGGAAAAATACCTGGCCGACGCCAAGTTTGTGAAACGCTTCTACCGCGAGGCCGAGGTTCTGAAGCGCTTCTCGCACGCCAGCATCGTGCGGGTCTACGACTACAAGGCCCAGGGCGCGGAGCACTACATCGCCATGGAATTTCTGGACGGCGAGAGCCTGGAAGCGGTGCTCGAAGAGCGTCAGATGACCTTTTCCGAGTGCGTGCAGGTGATCCGCACCCTCAGTGACGCGCTGCGGCACATCCACGCCCAGAACGTGGTTCACCGCGACATCAAACCCGCCAACGTGATGCTGCTGCGCGGGGCCTTTCAGGACGGCAAGCTGCGCGAGGGCGGCGTGAAACTCATGGACTTCGGCATCGCGGTGGGCAAGGTGCTCACGCGCCTGACCATGACCGGGGCGCGGGTCGGCACGCCCATCTACATGGCCCCCGAGCAGGCCAAGGGCAACCGCGTGGACGCCCGCAGCGACGTGTACTCGCTGGGCCTGCTGGCCTACGAGATGGTGTCGGGCCAGACCGCCTTCAAGGGCAGCTACGAGGCCGTCGTGCATCAGCAGGTGTTCGAGTCGCCCAAGCCGCCGCGCCAGATTCGCCTGGAGGTGCCGGGCAAGTTCAACGACCTGATTCTGAGCATGATCGAGAAGGACCCGGCCAGCAGACCCACCCTGGACGAGGTGATCGCCCGCATCGACGCCGGGGTGCTGGGCGACGAGGCGTTCACCGATCCGCTGGCGCTGGCCATCAGTTTGCAGGAAAAGCGCGGGGCGCTGCGGCTGCTCGACCTCCAGGGCAAGTTGCGCGTGTCCCTGCGCGACCTCCAGGGGCCGGGGGCGCTGCCTTCGGTGCCCAACGCGCTGTGCAGCGACCCCCAGGGCAACCTGTACCTGAGCATGCTGGAGTACCGCCAGAACAAGAGCGGCACCTTGATCCGCAAACTCGGCCCCGACGGCCAGGAGCTGCTCTCGTTCGGGGCCTACGGACTGGGCGAGGACGAGCTGCTCCAGCCGGTGAGCATCGCGGTGCAGGGCGACTGTGTCTACATCCTCGACGCCGAGGCGTTTCATGTGGTGGTGTTCAGCAGTGAGGGCAAATTTCTCAAACGCTTCGGGGGCCGGGGCCAGGGCCAGGGCCGCTTCGAAACGCCGCGCGTGCTGGCCGCCTCGCCGGTGGGCGACGTGTACGTGCTCGACAGCGGCAACCGTGAAGTGCAGCGCTTCTCGCACAGCGGCGAGTACGTGTCGCGCTACGCCTTCCGGCAGGACCGCACCACCGAGATCCTGCGCCCCCTCGACGGGCTGGGCGTGGACGTTCACGGCGCGGTGTACATCATCGACGGAGCGGCGGGCAAGCTCCGCAAGATCGAGGCCGACGGCACGCCCGGCCTGACCTTTCCCATCGAGACCCTGGTGGGCGAACCCACCGACGCCCCCTGGCTGCTGCAAGTCACGCCGGAGGGTCAGATTTATGCCGTGAGGCGCGGCGGGCAAGTGCTGCGCACCTACAACTCGGTGGGCGACCTGCTGACCAGCGCCGACATGTACGCCCCGGTGCAGGCCATCGCGCTGCTGCCCCGCCCCCACCTGGGAGGGCACACGGCGCAGGAGAGTGGGCCAGCTCCCAGCGATCCTCCGATCAGACCGGGCACGCACACCATCACCACGCTTCAGGGCTGAAGCGCCGAGCAGCAGCGGTACGGGCCACAGGCCACCGCCGAAGACCGGTGAATGTCGTTCTTCCGGCTGCCGAGCGGCGTGACGTCACTTGCAGCGCCGTCTCCATCCGGCCCGCCGCGTGCCCTGGACAGTGACATGCATGCCATTCATGATCGGGTGGCCGGTTACGGCAGGGGGCGAATGCAGTGATATTCTGTGTACAGGCAAGTGTTTTCAGACAGGTGACGGGCGCAGTTCTGAGTCGTGGTCGGACTGTCGAGACCGGACCATCTGAAATCTGAATACTGACGGGTCTGGACCCTGATTTGGAGGAGTAGAGACATGTACCGAGGAAGAGAAGGGCAGTGGGCGTTCCTGCTTCACCGCCTGTCAGGACTGGCAATTTTAACCTACCTGCTGATTCACGTGATCAGCATCTCGCTGTTCGTGTTCGGCGAAGACCCGTATATGGCCGTTCATCGGCTGTACGACTTCTGGGGCTTCCGCATTTCCCTGATCTTCGTGACGGCGGGCGTGGTGTACCACTCGCTCAACGGCCTGCGGCTGATCGTGATGGACTTTACCGGCACCGGAATAGCCTACCAGCGCCAGATGTGGTACGGCGTGCTGGGCTTGAGCGTGCTGTCTATGGCGGGCGTGGCCTACGCCGTGGTGCCGCGCATTCTGGCGGGGGTCTGAGATGATCAAGGCCAAATCACTCACGGACGCCCGCAGCCAGGCGGGCAGCAACAACGAGCTGACCTGGTGGATCTTCATGCGCATCAGCGGCCTGCTGCTGGTGTTTCTGGTGCTGGGGCACATTTACATGACCTTTATTCAGGTCAGCGAATCCGACGCTACCTATGACGCGGTGGTCAGCAAACTCAGCAACCCGGCCTGGAAGTTCTACGACTGGCTGATTCTGGTGCTGGCCGTGATGCACGGCGTCAACGGTGCGCGCTACAGCATCGAGGACTATGTACGGAGTCGCCCCAACCGCTTCTGGGTCAAGGGCGTGTTCTTCTCCGTGGTCGGCATCATCTTGGTGTTGGGTACGGTTGGTCTGTTCAGCATCCGCTAAATTGAGGTCATATGCATCATAAATACGATGTCTTGGTGGTAGGCGCGGGCGGCGCGGGTCTCATGGCCGCTCTGTACGCCGCGAAGGGCGACGTGTCTGTCGCGGTCATCAGCAAGCTGTACCCGACCCGTTCGCACACCGGCGCGGCGCAGGGCGGGGTGGGCGCGGCCCTAGGCAACATCGGCGAGGACCACTGGGAATGGCACATGTTCGACACCATCAAGGGCGGTGACTACCTGACCGATCAGGACGCCGCCGAGGTGTTTTCCAAAGACGTGATCGACGCCGTGTACGAGCTGGAACACATGGGCCTGCCGTTTTCGCGCACGCCGGAGGGTAAGATCGCCCAGCGCAAGTTTGGCGGCCACACCCGCGAGTTCGGCAAAGCCGCCGTCGAGCGCAGCTGTTACGCCAAGGACCGCACCGGTCACATGATCCTCCAGACGCTGTACCAGCAGAACGTCAAAGAAGGGACCACCTTCTTCAACGAGTTCCACGTGCTCGACCTGATCATCGAGAACGGGCGCTGCTGCGGCGTGGTGGCCTTTGAACTTGCAACTGGCGAGATTCACACCTTCCAGGCCAAGTCGGTGATTCTGGCGTCGGGCGGCTACGGACGCATCTTCAAGATCACCAGCAACGCGCTCACGCTGTCGGGCGACCTGATGAGCATCTACTACCGCAAGGGCCTGCCGCTGGAAGACATGGAGTTCTACCAGTTTCACCCCACAGGCCTGACCAAGCTGGGCATCCTGATCACCGAGGGCGTGCGCGGCGAGGGCGGCATCCTGCGCAACAAGGACGGCGAGCGCTTCATGGAGCGCTACGCCCCCACCATCAAGGACCTCGCGCCCCGCGACATGGTCGCCCGAGCCATCTACACCGAGATCCGAGCCGGCCGCGGCTGCGGGCCTGCCGGCGACCACATCTTCCTCGACCTGACACACCTGCCACCGGAGCAGCTGGACGCCAAGCTCCCCGACATCACCGAGTTCGCACGCACCTACCTCGGCATCGAGCCGTACACCGACCCGATCCCGATCCAGCCGACCGCGCACTACGCGATGGGTGGGGTTCCCACCAACATCGACGCGCAGGTTCTGCGCAACAACACCGACATCGTGCCGGGCCTGTTCGCTGCGGGCGAGGTCGCGTGCGTGTCCGTGCATGGCGCCAACCGCCTCGGCACCAATTCGCTGCTCGACATCAACGTCTTCGGTCGGCGCGGTGGGCTCTCTGCCGCTGCGTACGCGAACTCGCTCGCCGCGCATGTCGACCTGCCGGACAACCCCGTGGACGACGTGGTGGCCCTGCTGCAGCGCCTTCGTGACGGCGGCGGCACCGAGAACGTCGCCACCATCCGGTCCGAGTTGCAGGAGACGATGGACGCGCACGCGTCGGTCTACCGCACCGAGGAGACCCTGAAGCAAGCTGAGGTCGACATCGCCGGGCTCAAGGCGCGCTACGTCCACGTCGGCGTCGCCGACCGTGGTCTGCGTTACAACACCGAGCTCCTCGAGGCCGTCGAGCTGGGCTTCCTGCTCGACCTGGCCGAGGTCATGGTCGTCTCCGCCAAGGCTCGCAACGAGTCACGCGGCGGCCACTTCCGCGAAGACTTCCCGCACCGCGACGACGTGAACTTCATGCGTCACACGATGGCCTACAAGGACGGCGGCGACATCCGCCTGGACTACAAGCCCGTCGTCCAGACCCGCTACCAGCCGATGGAGCGTAAGTACTGATGGCGATCAGCGAGCAGGGGACAGCCTCATGACCGTCACGCAGGAGCGACCCGCCGTCGAGGTGGCCGACCACCAGCAGCTGGTGACCTTAAAGATCCGGCGCTACGACCCCGAGGTCGACCCGGAGGCCAACTGGCAGGAGTTCCAGGTCCCGGTCGAGAAGGGCGACCGCCTGCTCGACGCCCTGCACCACGTCAAGTGGTACCTCGACGGCTCGCTGACCTTCCGCCGCTCCTGCGCCCACGGCGTCTGTGGCTCGGACGCGATGCGCGTCAACGGCGTCAACCGGCTGGCCTGCAAGGTCCTGGTCAAGGACCTTGGCGGTCGAGATGGCGACACGATCACGGTCGAGCCGATCAAGGGGCTTGCGGTCCTCAAGGATCTCGTCGTCGACATGGACCCGTTCTTCGAGGCCTTCAAGAGCATCAAGCCGTTCCTCATCACGTCGGGTAACGAGCCGACCCGCGAGCGGCTGCAGTCGGCCGAGGACCGGGCCCGCTTCGAGGACACGACCAAGTGCATCATGTGCGCCGCCTGCACCACGGCCTGTCCAGTGTTCTGGAACGACGAGGCCTACTTCGGACCGCAGGCGATCGTCATGGCGCACCGCTTCATCTTCGACAGCCGCGACGAGGGCGCCGACGAGCGGCTCGAGATCCTCAACGAGAAGGAGGGCGTCTGGCGCTGCCGGACGACCTTCAACTGCACCGACGCGTGCCCGCGCGGGATCCAGGTCACCAAAGCCATCCAAGAGGTCAAGCGGGCTCTGATCTTCCGCAAGGTCTGAGCCTCGCCGGCCCTACGCGCCACCAGGCGTCGGGGGCTGTTCCGCTATCGTTTCGACATCATGCGGACCCCACGAGGCCTTCTGGTCACTGCTGGCCTGCTGCTCCCGTTGGTCCTGATCGGCCACGCCGCCAGTGCTGACACCTCCGCCCCGTTGGGGGGTGAGCAGCTCGCCAGCCACGGCGTGGTCGTGGCGGCCGGCGCTCCCGCGCTGCCGCCGACGTCCGCCGCGAGTTGGCTCGTCGCCGACCTCACGACCGGGGAGGTGCTGGCGGCGAAAGACCCGCATGGCCGGTTCGCGCCCGCGAGCACGCTCAAGATCCTCACGGCACAGACCCTCATCCCCCGCCTGAACCCGAAGCGGATCGTCATGCCGACCTGGCAGGACGTCAACGTCGACGGCTCGAAGGTGGGGCTCAAGGAGAGCTTGCGCTACACCACGGCGGAGCTGTTCACAGCCATGCTTGTCGTCTCGGGCAACGACGCTGCCAACACGCTGGCGTCCGCCAACGGTGGCATCCCACAGACAGTCCATGAGATGAACGCCGAGGCGACGCGGCTGCGGGCCCTGGACACCCACGCGGTGAACGCCAACGGCCTCGACGACCCACGCCAGCTCACCAGCGCCTACGATCTCGCACTGATCAGCCGGGCCGCAATGCAGCTGCCCGACTTCCGCACGTACGTCGCGACCAAGCACTCCTCGGTGCGCAGCGTCGGGCGTGCCCGGATCGCGCTCAGCAGCCACGACAAACTGCTGTACAACTACCCGGGCGCGATCGGCATCAAGAACGGCTACACCATCAAGGCACGCGCGACCTTCGTCGGCGCGGCCACACGTGGCGGCCACACCCTCATCGTGACGCTCATGCGCACCGATCCCCGCTACTGGCCTGAGGCCGCAGCCCTGCTCGACTGGGGCTTCGCCGCGACCAAGGCACAGGTGATGCCGGTCGGGACCTTGGTGTCGCCCGTCGGGACGGACGCCGCGAGTCCTGAGCCGAGCGTCGCCGCCGACTCCCAGGCCGCACCTGCCCGCCTGTCGACCACCAGGGAGGTCGGCGTGCCCCTGCTGCCCGCGGGGATCGTCGGCGGCGGGATGGTCGTCATCGCGGGCAGCCTGCTGCGGGGCCGCTCCCGCAACCGGCGCGGGAAGCTCACCCTCCCCAGGCTGTAGGTCGCCACCAGCCGGCAACCACCCACTCGAGGTCGGTCAGCGGCGCAGCAGGTGCTGCACGGTCCTCAGGCCGTAGACCGCCACCGCGAGGACCGCCGCGACGCCAACGACGGCGGTGACCTTGGCGGCCCGTTCGACCTGCTGGGCACCCGCCGGCACGACCAGCTCGGGGGTCCGGGTCTGCAGCGACGGTTCCCTCGGGTCCTGCTCGGGGGTCGGCTCAGCGGAGGCTGTCACGGCGAAGGCCGCGGCGTACAGGACCAGCCGCGAGACGAGGTTGAGGAACAGCAGCAGACCGACCACCACCGCAAAGGTGCCGTACGTCGCCTCGCCCTTACGGGTCGTGTGTTGGACGTAGAAGCCGCCGACGAGCTTGAGCGCGCCGAATCCCACTGCCCCGAACACAGCGCCCTTCAGGACCTGCCGGAAGGGCGTCTGGACCCGGGCCAGACGCAGGAACAGGAACAGGAACAGCGCCACGTCAGCGAGGCCGGCCAGGGCGATGCCGAGCACCTTGGTGAAGGCGACGGCCGCGCTGGTCTTGTCGAGCCCGGCCTGAGACAGCACGAAGGCCGGGCCGCTGCCTGCGAGGCCGGTGATGAACACCGACGCGGAGATGGTGGCGATCAGGCCGAGGAGGGCGGCGATGTCGACGAGCTTGCGCACCACGAGGTTGCGAGCCGTGGTGGGACGGTGCCAGACGGCGCGGATGGCCGAACGCAGCGCGTCGATCCAGCCCAGGCCGGCGAACAGCAGGCCGGCGACACCGAGCAGCCCCGCTTTACCGGCGTTCTTCCCGATCGTGGTGCTGATCGTCTTGACCAGGTCCCCCGGCAGGTAGCCCGACAGGCCGGACTGCACGTCGGCCGCCGCGGAGTCGCCATTGACCTGTCGGAAGACGTAGATGGCGAGCAGCAGGATCGGGAACAGCGACAGGAACCAGTAGTAGGAAACCGCCGCAGCAAGCCGGTCACCGGTGTCGGCCTGGTACCGGCTGTAGGTGCGGAGCAGGTGGTCGAGCAGCGGCAGGCGCTGGCGGAGCCGGGTGATCACGTGGGGGTCCTACCCCAGCAGCCCGGGAGGAAGCGCCGGGCCCGGGAGCGGCGCACCGAACGGGCCCCTGCGGGAGGTCGTCATCGGCTAGCTCGAAGGCAGCAGGCCGACCCGATCCCGCACCTGCGCCATCGTCACCGATGCCACCTCCCGGGCCCGGGCCGCCCCGTGCTTGACGACCTCGTCGAGATAGCCGGGATCGGCGACCAGCTCGGCGAAGCGCGACCGGATCGGAGCGAACTGCCCGAGGACCGCCTCGGCAACGGCCGCCTTGAAGTCGCCGTAGCCCTTGCCCTCGAACTGCACCTCGAGGTCGGGGACGGCCGTGCCCGTCACCACCGACAGGATCGTCAGCAGGTTGCTGATGCCCGGCTTGGTGTCGACGTCGTAGGTGACCTCGCGACCGGCGTCCGTGACGGCGCTCTTCACCTTCTTCAGGGTCGCCCTGTCGTCCTCGATGACCCACAGGGTGCCCGAGCCGCCCTTGGAGGTGCTCATCTTCGCGGTCGGGTCCTGCAGGTCCTTGATCCGCTCGGCGGTCTTCTGCACATAGGGGTCCGGGACGGTGAACGTGGCGCCGTACCGGTGGTTGAAGCGCTGGGCCAGGTCGCGGGTGAGCTCGAGGTGCTGGCGCTGGTCCTCACCGACGGGCACCCGGTTGGCCTGGTAGAGCAAGATGTCGGCGGCCTGCAGGATCGGGTAGTTGAACAGGCCTACATTGCCGCCGTTGCCGCCGCCCTTCTCCTTGAACTGCGTCATCCGGCTTGCCTCACCGAAGCCGGTCAGGCACGACATCACCCAGCCGAGCTCGGCGTGCTCGGGCAGGTGGCTCTGGAGGAACAGCGCGCTGCGGTCCGGGTCGACGCCCATGGCGAGTAGCTCCGCGATGAGCTTTCGGGTCTGCGCCCGGAGCTCTGCCGGGTCCGGTGTGATGGTCAGGGAGTGCAGGTCGGCGATGAAGTAGAAGCACTCGTTCTCGTCCTGCATCGAGGCCCAGTAGCGCACCGCCCCGAGGTAGTTGCCGAGGTGTTTGCCCGCACCGGTCGGCTGGATCCCGGAGAGCACACGCGGTCGAGAGGACATGCCGACCAGTCTCTCAGAGTCGGGATCTAGTGTTCACCGCATGTACGACGTAGCGGTGGTCGGCGCCGGTCCGGCAGGTGCCGCGGCAGCGCTCAGCGCCCTGCGCTCTCGTGCCGGCGCCCGGGTCCTGCTGCTTGACCGCAGCGACTTCCCCCGCGACAAGTCCTGCGGGGACGGGATCGCGCCGCACGCGCTGGACGAGCTGGCCCGCCTCGGGGCTGCACACGTCCTCGCCGACCGGGCACCGATCTCCCGGCTCAGACTGGTGTCCCCGCGAGGGGTCGAGGCGGTGTCGACCCTGCGACGCCCCGACGTAGTCGTACCCCGAACCGTGTTCGACGCGAGGCTGGTCACGTGCGCCGTAGAACGCGGTGCCGAGCTCCGACGGCACACCGTGCGGTCAGTAGAACTGCGGCCGGACCGGGTCGTACTGGACGGCTCGATCGAGGCGCGCGTGGTCGTCGCGGCGGACGGCGCCAACGGTGTCGTCCGTCGATTGCTGGGCTTCCCCCGCCAGGCGGCCTCGACTGTCGCCGTCGCTGTCCGGGGCTACATCCCCTGGCAGACCGACGATCCCGAACAGTTGATCGTGATGGACGGCCGCGACTGGCCGGCCTACGCATGGCGTTTCGATGCCGGGGACGGCACTGCCAACGTCGGCTTCGGGATGCTCCTGTCGCACCTGGCCGCCCTCGACCACGGCAAGGATGCCCTGCAGTCCCGACTCGTGGAGCTGCTGCCTGAGGCTGCGGGGGCCGAGCGTCTGCGATCCCACCACCTACCGCTGTCCACAGCTCGTCCGGTGCAGCCGACCGGGCGGGTCCTGCTCGCTGGCGATGCCGCTTCGCTGGTCAACCCGCTGACCGGTGAGGGGATTTTCTACGCGCTGCTGTCAGGTCGCCTGGCCGGTGCGTGCGCGGTCGGCGGGGGTGACGCGGGGGCGTCGTACCGCAGTTCGTTGGGGCGTGAGCTGGGCAGGCACCTTCGCCACACGACGCTGCTCTCCCGGCTGGTGACCAGCCAGCGGGTGCTCGAGGGAGGGGTGCGGGCAGCGGGCAGGTCGACGCCGGCGATGGATGCCCTCGTCGAGGTCGGCCTCGGTCGTGGCCTGATCACGGCGCCACTCGTGCGCGCGATGGCGGCGGAGGTCGGCCGCAAGCTCAGGGGTTGAGGACCTGGCGGACGACGCCTGCCTCGGCGTCGGCAAGGCGGACGAGCTGGTCGGCGATGAAGGACTCGGCCTTGCCGCCGATCAGGGGCACGGGGACGCGCACCTCCCCGTCGATGGTGTGGCGGTTGCCCGTGGGGGTGGGCTCGATGGTGATCGTGCCGCGCACCGAGGCCGGCGTGCCGGCCAGCACGACGCTCCACGTGGCGCGGCGGACCCCGTCGACGGACGGTCCCCAGATGTCGGTCGTCGTCACCCGGGGGTCCGACGGCAGGAACTTCTGCAGGAACCCGGGCCCGCCGGCCGGGACCGCCCGGGTGATGACGAGGCTGACCCCGCCGTCGGGGGTCTCGACCCGCGAGACGAGCTCGGAGTCATCGCCGAGCGCCACCGCGCGCTGCGCCGCCCAGTCGGGGCCGGAGAGCACGGCGTAGACCGTCTCGACGTCGACCTCGCCGTCGGTGCTTCGCGAGAACCTCTTGCCCACGTCAGCCGTCCACTGCGGTCGGGACGTCACATCCCGGACCGATCTTGCTAGGCATCTGCTGCGTCCTTCCTGAAGCTCTGAGCGGGCAGTCTGTCAGGAGCCGTCGCTCTCGGTCTCGTGGAGAACGCGGGTGACGCGCACCCGGGCGACCCGTCGGCCGTCGAGCTCGCTGACCTCGAGCCGGTGGCCGTCCGCCTCGACGGCCTCCCCTACCCGCGGCACATGGCCGAGCGAGGCCATCACGAAGCCCGCAAGGGTCTCGTAGGGCCCCTCGGGAAGGGCCACGCCGGTTTGCTCCTCGACCTCGTCGAGGTTGAGCAAGCCGTCCGCCTCGACGGCGCCCCCGCGAAAGCGCAGGGGGTCGTCACCCGGCGCGTCGTACTCGTCGCGGATGTCGCCGATGACCTCCTCGATGAGGTCCTCGAGGGTGACGATGCCGGCCGTGCCGCCGTACTCGTCGACGACGATCGCGAGGTGGTGGCCTTCGCGGCGCATCTCCGACATGGCCGGCAGCACCTTCTTGGTGCCCGGCAGCAGCTTCACCTCGCGGGTGACCTCCACGACCTTGGTGGTACGGGCCTGGGCCGCAGGCATCAGCAGGTCACGGACGTGCACGAAGCCCAGGATGTCGTCCTGCGAGGCCTTGATGACGGGATAGCGCGAGTGCGGCGCGGTCGAGGTGACCTTCGCGGCCCGGGACACCGTCATCGCGCTGTCGAGGAACTCCACCTCGGTCCGCGGGATCATCACCTCACGCAGCTGCCGCTCCCCGGCGGCAAAGACCTCGTCGATGAGCTTGCGCTCGTCCTTGGTCAGCGACTCGTGGCTCGCGACGAGCCCGCGCAGCTCCTCCTCGGTGATCGCGTCCCGCCTGGCGCCGGGGTCCCCGCCGAGGGCGCGTACGACGATGTCCGTGCTGCGGCTCAGCACCCACACGACCGGTCGCATGATGGTGGCGAAGCGGTCCAGGAACGGCGCCAGCAGCATGGCCGCGCCCTCCGCCCGCTGCAGGCCCAGCCGCTTCGGCACCAGCTCGCCGACGACGATGGCGACATAGCTGATGACCAGCGTGATCAGCACGAGGGCGAGCACCTCGGCGACACCGGAGGGCATCCCGGCGTCCTCGAGGACCGGCTTGAGGTGGCTCGACAGCCGGGCCTCGCCGAACGCCGCCGACATGAAGCCGGTGAACGTCACGCCGATCTGCGCTGCAGCGAGGAAACGGTTGGGTGTCGCGGTCAGGGCCGCGACGCGCTCACCTCGGCGACCGCCTTCGGCGAGGTTGCGGACCTGGCTCTCCCGCAGGCTCACCAGGGCGATCTCGCCGGCGACGAAGACCCCACCGAACACGATCAGCACCAGGATGAGCCCGATGCTGAAGAGGATGTCGTTCACGGCGCGACCACGTCGTTCCGTGGACGCGCCGGGCTACTCGGAGGGTGATCCACGCGGGCAGCCTATCCGGGACCGTGCGGGGTCAGAAGGACGCGAGCGCAGCGTTGAACGTCTCGCTCGGCCGCATGACCGCGTCGGTCTTGTCCTTGTCGGGGTAGTAGTAGCCGCCGATGTCCACCGGCTTTCCCTGGACGGCGAGCAGCTCCGTCGTGATGACGTCCTCGTCGGCCGCGAGCCGCTTTGCGAGGGCCGTGAACAAGGCAGCCACCTGCGGGTCGTCGGTCTGCGTGGCGAGGGCCTGTGCCCAGTACAGGGCGAGGTAGAAGTGCGAACCGCGGTTGTCGATCTGGCCCACCTTGCGGGCGGGGCTCTTGTTCTGTTCGAGCAACCGGCCGGTCGCCATGTCGAGCGTGCGGCCGAGCAGCGCCGCGCGGGCGTTGCCGGTCTTGTCGCCGAGGAACTCGAAGGAGACCGCCAGCGCGAGGAACTCCCCGAGGGAGTCCCACCGCAGGTAGTCCTCCTTGACGAGCTGCTGGACGTGCTTGGGGGCCGAGCCGCCGGCGCCGGTCTCGAACAGACCACCACCGGCCATCAGCGGCACGATGCTGAGCATCTTGGCGCTGGTCCCCAGCTCGAGGATGGGAAACAGGTCGGTGAGGTAGTCCCGCAGCACGTTGCCAGTGACCGAGATGGTGTCTTCGCCCTTGGCGGCCCGCCCGAGGGTGTAGCGGGTAGCCGCCGCGACGTCGAGGAACTCAAGGGTGAGGCCATCGGTGTCGAGCGTCGCCAGGACGGCGCGGACCTTGGTGAGGACCTCCGCGTCGTGGGCGCGGGTCTGGTCCAGCCAGAACACCGCCGGGGACCCGGTGGCGCGGGCCCGTGTCACGGCCAGCTGCACCCAGTCGGTGATCGGGGCGTCCTTGGTCTGGCAGGCCCGGAAGATGTCCCCCGCCGCGACCTCCTGGGACAGCAGCACCTCACCGGCGGCGTTGACGACCTGCACCGTGCCGGCGGCGCCGATCTCGAAGGTCTTGTCGTGGCTGCCGTACTCCTCTGCCTGCTGCGCCATGAGCCCGACGTTGGGGGTGGTGCCCATCGTCGTGGGGTCGAAGGCGCCGTGCGTCCGGCAGAACTCGAGCGTCTCGGCGTAGAGCGGCGCGTAGGACGAGTCCGGAATGACGTAGAGCGTGTCCTGGAGCACGTCTGCGGCATTCCACATCTGGCCGCTGGAACGGATCGCGGCCGGCATCGAGGCGTCGATGATGACATCGCTCGGGACGTGCAGGTTGGTGATGCCCTTGCTCGAGTCGACCTGTGCGAGGTCCGGACCGCTCTCGTAGGTGGCCATGATGGCCTTCTCGATGGCGGCATGGGTGTCGGCCGGGAGCTTGTCCAGGGCGGTCAGGACCGAGGCCAGCCCGTCGTTGGGGCTCGCACCGACCGCGGCGAGGTCCTCGCCGTACGTGGTGAAGACGTCAGCGAAGTAGGCCCTGACGACGTGGCCGAAGATGATCGGGTCGGAGACCTTCATCATGGTCGCCTTCAGGTGCACCGAGAACAGCACGCCCTCGGCCTTGGCGGCCGCGATCTGCTCGACGAGGAAGGCGCACAGCGCGGCCTTGTGCATCACGGCCGCGTCGACGATCTCACCGGCCAGGACGTGCAGGCCCTCCTTCAAGGCGGTCGTGGCGTCAGCCGTGACGAGCTCGATCCTCAGTGTGTCCGCTGCGGGCATGGTGACCGAGGTCTCGCAGTGCCGAAAGTCGCCGTCGGTCATCGTGACGACACGGCTCCTGGAGGCGCTGCTCCAGGCGCCCATCGAGTGCGGGTGCTTCTTGGCGTAGCCCTTGACCGACAGCGGCGCGCGCCGGTCGGAGTTGCCCTCGCGCAGGACCGGGTTGACGGCGCTGCCCTTGACGCCGTCGTAGGCCGCGCGGGCGCTTTTGTCCTCGTCGGTGACGGGGGCCTCGGGGTAGTCGGGGAGCGCAAAGCCGGCAGCCTGCAGCTCCGCGACCGCAGCCTTCAACTGCGGTAAGGAGGCGCTGACGTTGGGCAGCTTGATGATGTTGGCCTCGGGCGTCTTGGCCAGCTCGCCGAGCTCAGCCAACGCATCGGGTCCGAGGTCGAAGGCGGCGAGAACCCTTGCGGCCAGGGAGATGTCGCGGGTCTCGACCTCGACGCCCGCCTTCCCCGCGTAGGCCTCGATGATGGGGAGCAGCGAGTGCGTGGCCAGCGCCGGTGCCTCGTCGGTGTAGGTGTAGATGATCTTCATCGGACCCGGCATCAGAGGAGCCCGAGCTCACGGACCGCGTCGCGCTCCTCGGCGAGCTCCGCGACCGACGCGTCGATCTTGGAGCGGCTGAAGTCGTTGATCTCGACGCCTTGGATGATCTCCCACTCGCCGTCCTTGGCGCGGCACGGGAAGGAGCTGATGAGGCCCTCCGGGACGCCGTAGGAGCCGTCGGAGGCGACGCTGGAGGACGTCCAGCCGGTGCCGTTGACCCAGTCGT
>JANXWI010000175.1 GCA_025351205.1 Deinococcus sp. | reverse complement strand
CAGCTCAAGCCGTTGCGATAGCCTCGTCGCCGCCGCGCTTGCGCCTGCTGGGTGATCGGCTCATCCCTCCACATGCCCACTTGACGCCAATCTTCCCTCGCCGTAGAATTTGAACATGTTCAGAAAGTCGCACATCACTTCAGCCATTCAGCTCAGGTGGACCGTCCGGTCTGTCCGCGCTGGGGCGGGTGCTGGCGCGGGAGGTCTCGCTGCACGTAGAAATTCAGGGTCCGTCACGCCGTCTCCCCTTTTCAGCCGGGGCCGTCAGGCTCCCCATTCATGCCGCCTTCCTTCTGTCTATAATTTGAACATGTTCAGTAACGATGTCAAGGGCAGTGAAGCTGCCCAGCCCGACGAGACCAAGGCCGAGCGCACCCGCCGCAAGGTCTACGACACCGCCATGACCCTGTTCCGTGAACGGGGCTTCGACGAGACCACCATGCGCGACATCAGCCAGCAGGCGGGCATGGCGCTGGGCACGGCGTACTATCACTTCCCCAGCAAGGAAGCCATCATCGCGTCGTACTACGAGTCCACCCAGTACCGCCACCACGCCTATGTGGTCGAGCACCTATCGGGCCACAAGGCGCTACAGGACCGCCTGAAGATGGTCTTTCACAGCAAGATCGAACAGGTGCAGGGGGACCGCCGATTGCTGGGCACCATCTTCCGCTACACAGGCGACCCCCAACACCCGCTCAGCGTGCTCGGCGAGGGGACTCGCAGTTTGCAGCAGCAGTCAGTGGCGACCATCTCGCTGGCTCTCCGGGGAGAACGTTTCCCCCGCGAGATCGCCGAATTGCTGCCGGTGGCGCTCTGGGGCCTCCAGATGGGCGCGCTGCTGTACCTGCTCTACGACACCAGCGAAGGGCAGACGCGCACCTTCCGCCTGATGGACCAGAGCCTCGCCCTGACGGTTCAACTTTTAAGCGTGGCACGCAAGCCGCTGCTGGCCCCGATCATCACACCGATTTTGCGTCAGGTCAGCGGCATCCTGGGCGACGCCCGGATCAACCTCCAGCCCCCCATAAAGCAGCCTCCCACCAAGGAGTAACCCATGTTAGAAATCGCCACCTACGTCTTGTACCTCGGCATCAGCCTCGCGGTCACCCTCTGGGTCGGCAACACGCTGTACCGCAACGGGCGCGTCTTCCTGCTGGACGCCTTTAGCGGCAACGAGCAGATGGCCGACAGCGTCAACCAGCTTCTGCGGGTCGGCTTCTATCTGGTGAACATCGGCTTCATCGGGCTGTTCCTGAACACTGGCAGCGTCCCCGACACGGCGGGCGGGATGGTCAGAATGCTGAGCTGGCAGATCGGGGCGGTGCTGCTGGTGCTGGGCGGCATGCACTTCTTCAACATGAAAAACATCGCCGGGATGCGCAGCCGGGCCATGCGCAGGCACGACGAGCAGGCCCCCGCCGTTCAGGCCAGTGCCCCTGCCAACCTCTGGAAGTCGGCGCAGGGCTGAACGATCAGTTGAAGAAAAGCGGCCCACCTCCTGCGAAGTGGGCCGCTCTCATTCCTAAAACTTTAAGCCGTGGCAATCGCCTCGTCGCCGCCGCGCTTGCGCCTGCTGGCCTTGGGCTTGGTTTCGGGGGCAATCACCAGAGGCAGGCTGCCGCCGCCGTTGCCCCGCGCCTCCAGCGCCTTCAGGCCACCCACCAGCGCCACGTCCAGCACCTCGTCGGCAGTCTCGCAGGGGTGGAAGGTCATACTGCTGAGCAGGTGCTGCGGGATGTCGCGCAGGTCGCCCTCGTTGGCCTTGGGCATGATGATGTGGGTGATGCCGGCGCGGCGGGCACCGAGAACCTTCTCCTTCAGCCCGCCGATGGGCAGGTAGCGCCCGGTCAGGGTAATCTCGCCGGTCATGGCGACGTCCTTGCGGGCGGGAATGCCGCTCAGGGCGCTGATGATGCTGGTGAGCATGGCGCCGCCCGCGCTGGGGCCTTCCTTGGGGATGCCGCCCGCCGGAACGTGGATGTGAATCTCGGACTCGTCGATGCGCTCCTTGGGAATGCCAAAGCGGTCCCCGTTGGTCTTGGCGTAGGTCAGGGCGGCGCGGGCCGACTCCTTCATCACGTCGCCCAGTTGCCCGGTGAGCAGCATGCCGCGCCCCGGCGAGACGCTGGTCTCGATGAACAAAATATCACCGCCAACCGGGGTGTAGAACATGCCCGTCGCCACGCCCACCATGTCCTCGCGGTTCTCGTGCTCGGGCATGTAGCGGGCCTGCCCCAGGTAGCGGTCCAGTTCCTTGTCGGTCACCTTGGCGCGCTTGACCTCGCTGCTCGCCACGCGCCTTGCCACCTTGCGGGCCACCGTGCCGATCTCGCGCTCCAGGTTGCGCACGCCCGCCTCGCGGGTGTAGTGGCTGATCAGCTTCTCCAGCGCCGAGTCGGTGATGGCGATCTGGTTGGGCTTCAGGCCGTTCTGGTTCAGCTGGCGCGGCAGCAGGTAGCGCTTGGCGATCTCCAGCTTCTCCTGCTCAATGTAGCTGGAAAAGTCGATGACCTCCATGCGGTCCATGAGGGCCGCCGGAATCTGCTCTGGGTAGTTGGCGGTGGCGATGAACATCACTTCGCTGAGGTCGAACGGCACGCCCAGGTAGTGGTCGGTGAAGTTCGAGTTCTGCGCGGGGTCCAGCACCTCCAGCAGCGCCGCTGAAGGATCGCCCTGGAAACCGCTGCCCAGCTTGTCCACCTCGTCGAGCAGCACCACCGGGTTCTTGGTGCCCACACTTCTCAGGCCCTGGATGATGCGCCCCGGCATCGCGCCGATGTAGGTGCGGCGGTGACCCCGGATGTCAGACTCGTCGCGCGCGCCGCCCAGGGCGATACGCACGTACTTGCGGCCCAGGCTCTTGGCGATGCTCTGCGCAATGGAGGTCTTGCCCACGCCGGGAGGCCCGGTGAACACCAGAATCGGCCCCTTGTTCACTTCCGCAGCGTCGATCTCGCCCCGAGCGGCCCGCTCACGGCGCAGCTGACGCACGGCCAGAAATTCCAGCACCCGGTCCTTCACCTTGTCCAGGCCGTAGTGGTCGTCGTCGAGAATGGTGGCCGCCAGAGAAATATCCAGCTGGTCATCGCTTCTCACGTTCCAGGGCAGCTCGGTGATGGTGGTCAGGTAGGTTCTGATGACGCTCGCCTCGGCGGCGTCGGGGTGCATGCGGCTCAGGCGGTTCAGCTCGCGGTCTATTTCCTTCTTGACCTCGGGGATCAGGCCCAACGCCTCGATCTTGCCGCGCAGCTCCTCGGTCTCGTCGGTCTCGCCGTCCTCGCCGCCGTGCAGCTCCTTCTGGATGACCTTCATCTGCTCGCGCAGGTAGTATTCGCGCTGGTTGCGGTCTATTTCTTCCTTGACCTGGGCGCGGATCTTCTGCTGCATGCTCATCACTTCGGCCTCGCCGTCGAGGAGTGTGAGCACCTTCCTGATACGCTCGGTGACCTTGCGAAGCTCCAGCACGGTCTGCTTGTCTTCCAGCCTGAAGTCCATGTTGAAGGCGATGTAATCGGCCATCTCGCCCACGTCTTCCTTGCCCTGGATGGTCTGCACCGCCTCGCTGCTCAGAAACTTGCCGCTCCCGATCAGCGACTCGAACTTCTCGTTCAGCTCACGGGTCAGCGCCGTCAGCTCCACGGCTTTGCCCGCCTCGCTGCTGACCAGCGAAACGTCGGCCCGCAGGAACTCGGCGCGGGTGTAGCCCGTTGCCTTGGCGCGGCCAATCGCGCTCACCAGCATCTGCACCGTGCCGTCGGCGTTCTTGCGCACGCGCAGCACGTTGCACAGCGTCCCGACATCGTACAGGTCCTTGCCCTGGGGGTCGTCCACGTCCTTGTCGCGCTGCGAGACGATCAGGATGACTTTCTCTTCGAGCATGGCCGCGTCGATGGCCGCGATGCTGAGCGCCCGGCTGGCGTCGATGTGCTGCACCATGGTCGGGTAGATCACGCTGCCGCGCACCGGGCAGACCGGGACATTGGCAGGAATGGTGGTGGTATCGGTGGAATCAGGCATGCTTGGCTCCTTGTTGCCTTGTGCGTCACAGTGCTCTGTACAGCTCTGATGCTCTACAGCTGTGATGCTCCAGCAGAGAACACGGTCTTCGGAAATTGGAGAGGGGAACCCGTGCCCAGATAACTTGAGTGTCATAGTATCAAGTTTTCTGGAAATCTGCAAACGAAGGGGCGAGGAAAACCGGGGCTGGCGGAAGTAACGTCAGGCAACAGAAGTATCGTCCAGTACGACCTGAAGCTACTGTATACCTTCTGACAGAACCGTGACCCGAAGCTGACGGGTCCTTGGGAGATTCCCGGGAAATGATGTCTGCTCCTGACGCTCAGATCGGTGGCGCTTTCCAGGCCGGAGGCGTGACACACTGCACCCATGATCCTTCCAGATTCGGTCCCCTCAGATTCACAGTCGCATGATTCGGACGTGCCAGAAGCGCCCCTTCCCGTGCAGCCCGCCCCCAGGTCGAGCGCCCGCATGCTTGAGATGGTCTTCCCCAAAGACCTCAACGGCCACGGCACGGCGTTCGGGGGCTTCGTGCTGAGCCTCATGGACAAGGCCGCCAGCATGGCCGCCATCCGGCACTGTCAGGGCAGCGTGGTCACGGCGCGCATGGAGGCCGTGGATTTTCACCTGCCGATCCGGCGCGGCGACGCGGTGGCGCTGGCCGCCGAGGTGGTGCATACCGGGCGCAGCAGCATGCGCGTCAAGGTGGACGTGTACCGCGAAACCCTCGCCACCGGGCAGCAGGAACTGGCGACCAGCGGGCATTTCGTGTTTGTAGCCGTGGATGAAGCGGGCAAACCCCGGCCCATCAGGCCGTAACGAGCGGGCAGTACCAGGCGGCCAGCCGTAAGCGGGCAGTCACGAGCAGGCAGTCACAAGCAGGCAGCAACGAGCAGGCAGTCACCACGGGAACATGATGAACACAGGGTCACAGTGAACGCAGCCCCACGGCGGAGCCGCACCGCGCCCTGACCCGGCTGCGCTAGCCTGAAGGCATGTCTCGCCCGCCCGTGTCACCCCTGCTGCTGGCCTTCGACCTCGACGGCACCCTCATTCCCGACGGCGGCCTGACCGTGCCCGCCGCCACCCGCGCCGCCCTGGCCCGGCTGCGGACATCGGGCGTGCAGGTGGCCGTCATCACCGGGCGCGACGCCGCTCCCGCCGACGTGATGGACGCGGCCCGACCGGCTGCGGTGGCGACCAACAACGGCGGCACGGTGCGGATAGACGGTCAGCATCACCTGGAGCTGCACTTCGGCCAGGACGACCTGCAATCGGTGCTGGCCCACGGGCTGGAAGACGCGCGCGTGATCGCGTTCACCGCCGGGCGCATCTACTTGAGCGCCCCGGCGGGCACGCCCACGCCCGACTGGCTTAAGGACCGTCCGCACGCGCCGCTGTCCGAGCTGCCAGGCGGCGAAAAGATTCTCAAGGTGGGTTTCTATCACCCCGGTATCCGGGGCTGGCGCGACGCCCTGAGCCAGTCTCACCCGCACCTGGTCATGACCGGGGCGCAGGAACCGTACACCGACTTCCTGACCGTCACGCCCGCCGGTGCCCACAAGGGCGCGGCCCTGATCGCCATTGCCGGGGCGCTGGGCGTGGGCATGGCGCAGACCGTGGCTTTCGGCGACTCCGACAACGACGTGGCGATGCTGGAGGTGGCCGGGCACGCCGTGCAGATAGGCAGCCTGCCGCTGCTGCGCCCACACGCCGACGAGGCGCTGAGCAGCCCGGAGGCGCTGGGCGCGTACCTGGAGAAATTGGCAGAACGGCTGGAAACCGAGTCGGCCACGGCGCTACGGTAAAGGGCAGCGCCGTGGCCGAAGGTGAAGCCTGCTGAATTCAGGCCCGGATGTTGTTCGGGCTATTCACTCTGTTCAGGGCGGTAAAACGCCCACACGAAGGTCCAGGCCACGCCCCACAGCAGCCACGCCGCCGCCATACCTACCTGGTCCGGGGACACGCCGTACAGCTCCGGAACCCAGGTGATCGCCACGCCGTCGAGCATCATGGCGACCAGCGACATCACGGCCAGGGCGGGCAGCACCGCCGCGCCGCGCACCCGGCCCATCGCCGTCGCCAGCCGCAACAGGCCCCAGGTGAGCGGCACCGTCGCCAGAAAAACGAACACGGGGGCCAGGCTTCCGCGTACCAGCAGGGGCGGGCCGAAAAAGCGAATCGCCATGGCGGCGAGAAACCGGAAGAACACGCCAAGCAGGGTGAGGCGGAGCAGCGGCAGGGCAGGGCGGGCCGAAACAGTCGTCATAACAAACCTCCGGTGTGAAGGGCGTCTCTGAGGGCCTCGAACGCCAGCTGGGTGCGCTCGTCGTCACGCGTCGAGAAGCGGTCCAGCAGCAGGCCTGTCAGAGCGGCCAGCACGAAGTTGGCCGCCGCAGGCGTGGGGGCCGCGAGGTGGGCTGTGACCAGACCCAGCCAGGCCTGCATGGTGCCCCGCGCGAACTGGCGGTACGCGCCGTCACCGTCCATGGCACGCAACTCCACCTCCAGCAGCGAACGCAGAAAGGGCATGAACTCGGGCGAGGTCAGTCGCGCCCAGAGCGCGTCGAAGCGGGCCAGCGGGTCGGTCCCGGCTTCCAGGCTGCCCAGCAGGGTCTGCTGCTGCGCGGCCACGGCGGCCAGGACCTCGGTCACCAGATGTTCTTTGGAGCCGAAGTGGTACAGCAGCAGGCGAGCACTCACGCCGAGCGCGGCGGCCAACGGGCGCAGGCTCAGGCCATTCAGGCCGTGCTGGAGAACGTAGGCGGCGGCCTGGTGCAGCAGTGCGGCCCTGGCCTCAGGATTCGGTGGTCTTCCCATAAGCAGTTATCTTGCCATATTCCTCCACAGATGTTACGTGTAACGACTGTAGAAGAAACGGGGACGGATGTCAAGCGCATTGTCCGGTGGTCAATCCTGCGCCGTCTGCCCTGTCTTCAGCTCCTGCCCGGCATCCAGATGCAGATGGTCGGTCAGGCCCGGCGGCGCGTCCTGGGGGCGGTGCGCGATGACCAGCAGGTGTGTTCCGGCCTCCATCAGCCCTGGCAGCAGCGCGAACACCTGCCGCTGGGCCTCGGCGTCCAGAAAGTTCAGCGCCTCGTCGAGAATCAGCAGCGTGGGCGCGTGGACCACCGCCCTCGCCAGCAGCAGGCGGCCCAGCTGCCCCTGCGAGAGCGTGTCAGCGGGCCGGGTGAGCAGACCCTCCACACCCAGCTGCTCAGCCAGTGCCTGCACCCGCCGCGCCTGAACCGTGCTCACCTCGCCGCTGAAGCCCTCCGTTCCGGCAAAAGCCGAGGCGACGAGCTGAAAGCCGGTCCAGCCCCGCCGCTGCCGGATGCTCAGCTCGGCACCCACCACCCCGATGTGTCGGCGGCGCTCGGAGAGCAGGTCGCGCGGCAGGCCGTTTTTTCCAGACAGAAAGTGACGCTCGATACTGCCGCCCAGCGCCGGATGAAACTCGCCCGCCACCAGCCGCGCCAGGGTGGATTTGCCCGCGCCGTTCTCGCCCGTCACCAGCCAGTGCTGCCCGCGCCGCCAGACCCAGCTGAGCGGCCCCAGCGCCAGGTGGCCATTGCGGTACACCGAGGCGCTTTGCAGGGTCACCAGCGGAGGGGTCGGGGGTGCAAGGCGGGCGGCGGGAAGGGGCGACTGAAGTTGAATGGCAGCATTCCAAAGTCCGGCCCCACCAGTCTGCGGCTGTACCTCGACCCTTCCCCCGGAGGCGTGAAGCCGCTGCCAGTGCAGGTCCGGGGCCTCTTCCGGGCGGTGCGTCGCCAGCACGATGGCGACCCCCTGCGCCGATACGCCCTCCAGCACGGTTTTCAGCTCTGCTCTGGCCGACGCGCTCAGGCCGTCCGTGAACTCGTCGAGCAGCAGGGCCGCCGGGCTGGGCATCAGGGCGCGGGCCAGC
>JANXWI010000148.1 GCA_025351205.1 Deinococcus sp. | reverse complement strand
GGCCCGCAGACTGAGCGGCCCAGTGACGTATCCGGTGCGTGGAGTCAGCGCCCGCAACCCTGGAAACTGCCCCGCCAGCGCCGCCTCGACCACGCCGCGCTCCAGATTGACGGCGTGAATCCGGGTGTCCAGTTCAAAGCTCATATGTTGGTTTCCACCCAGCTCAGCCAGTGGCCGCCCTGTACGCCGCCCCTCACATCGTCCGGCAGTTCTTCCAGCAGCCGCAGCACATCTTCGTAGCGCCGGATGCCTGCCGGAGCCTTCTCCAGTCCGAAGCCGCCGTCGAGGTCCGTGCCCAGGCCCACATGCTGCCAGCCGAACGCCTCGCCGTAGTGCCCGGCGTGCCTGGCCCACTCGGCAAAGGTGGCCCGCGCGTCGCCGTCTTCCCAGCCGGGCCGGATGAACTTGCTGTGCCCCACCAGCCCGATCACGCCGCCGTGTTCGGTGATGGCTGCCGCCATGTCACCGGACAGCTGCCGGTTGCCCACCACCAGGGCGCGGCTGTTGCTGTGGCTGGCGATCACTTTCGGCTGGAGCTGTACGGCCTCTGCAAAGCTGGCGTCGTCAAGGTGCGAGGCGTCGAGGGCCACCCCGGCCTCCTGCATGGCGATCAGCAGCTCCTGCCCGCGCCCGGTCAGCGGCCCCGGCGCGTCGGTGCCCCCGGCGTAACGGGTGCGGCCCCAGGCCGGGCCGATCAGGCGCACGCCCGCAGAGCGCCAGAAGTCGAGGTCGCTGGCTGATTTGAGCGGATCGGCCCCCTCCATCAGCAGCGTCACGCCCAGCGGCCCGGAATGTTCGGGGGTCCAGCCCTTCACGTGCGCCGCCGCCTCGGCCCCGCTGCCCAGCAGGCGAATGACTCCGGCGTCCTGCCATCTCTGGTACTGGTCGAGCTGCGACAGGGCCTGCCGCCGCGCCCCCTTCCAGCCGTCCTTCTCGCCCTGCTCGTAGCCCTGCGGATAGTCCTCGCCCGCCGGGCAGGCGAACAGCGTGGCGAAGCAGCACGCCACCCCCGCCCGCCGCAGCTCGGAAAAGGTCACGCAGGCGGTCTGACCCGCCACCGGATCATGTTCGTGCAGGTCGTCCAATTCCATGGTCAGGTCGCGGCCCAGCTGCGCGTTCCAGGCCAGGTCGAGGTGCGCGTCGAACACCGGCAGGGTCGTCACACCAGGTCCAGCACGCTTTGCAGGTCGTGAATGGCCCCCGGCTGCTGACCGTGCAGGTCGATCAGCGCCGAGCGCATGCCTGCCGCGCGGGCGGCCTCCACGTTCTCCAGCTTGTCGTCGATGAACAGAATCTGCCCGGGGAGCAGGTCCATCAGGGCGGCGGCCTGCGTGAAGGCTTCCGGCTCGGGTTTGTGGACGCCCAGGGTGCAGCTGGCAATCGCCACGTCCACCACGTCGGCCAGGTTCATGGCCTCCAGCGTGGCCCCGATGCTCGGCAGGGTGTTGCTCAGCACGCCCACCCGCAGGCCCCGCGCCCGCAGCTCGCTCAGCACCGCGCGCGCTTCCGGCACGGCCTTCATGTAACGCTGGTAGGGCCACTCGGTGAGCATCACCCCGATCTCGTGTTCCGGCACTTCCAGCCGGGCCGCCAGTTCGTGGCCATAGCGCTGCCAGTAGGCCGTTTCGTCGGCCTCGGTGCGCAGGCTCCACCAGCCGCCGACCTGGGCCGGGTCTTCCTGCGCGGCCCACTGTGCTCTGAGCGCCTGCCCCGCCGCCCTCACGTCCAGCCCGAAATGCTGCGCGGCCCAGTGGGCGGCCTCTTGGTACACGCCGGGGTCGGTGTAGGCAATGGTCTCGTCGCGGTCAAACAGCACGCCCCGGACGGTTGACGGGAAAACGGACGGGTCTGTGGTGTCGGCAACCTTCATGGCCAGCAGCATAGCGGAGGTCGGTGAAGCCTGTCTGCCGCGCTAGCCTGGGCCATGACCCTCGCAGGATTGACCACCGGACTCGTGAACCACCTCGCCGTCGTGAACCTCCGCCTGGGCCTGCTGGAGGGCAGCGAACCGGAAGCCGCCGCCGACGCCGCACTGGACCTGGTGAAACGCATTCTGATCGAGGCCGGGATGAGCGAGCAGGAGGCCGACATCCGGCTCATCTCGGCGCGCGAACTGGTCGGTCTGGTGGTGAACCAGCTCTGACGTCGGCTACTTCGTCTTCAGCTCAAACACCGCCGCCGTCTGGGCGGGCAGGCTCAGGTACAGGTGACTGGCCTTTGCGCTCAGGCCCGCGTTCTGCACCTTGCCGCCAGGGTCATGAAACAGGCTGGGCGTCAGGGTCTGGTCTGCGATGCTGGAGGTGAGGGCGTAGGTGCGCCGCGCCTTGCCGTTGTTCCAGGCCACCAGCACCGTTTTCCCTCCCTGGCTGCGGGTGAAGACCAGCAGGTCGTTCGCCAGACTGTCGGGCACGGGCATCAGCTTCTGGTCGCCCCTCGACAGGGCGGGGCTGGCCTTCCTGACCGATATGGCGTCGCGGGCGCTGTCGTACACGGCCTTCTCGCCGGGCGTCCACTCTGATTCAAAGCGCATGTCGCGGCGGTTGTCGGGGTCGGCCCCGCCGCGCTGGGCGTACTCGGTTCCCTGCCAGAGGACCGGAATGCCCTTCAGGGTCATCAGGGCGCGCAGGGCGTAGGCGGTTCTGGTCTGCCCCTGGTCCTCGAACAGCGAGCCGCTGGCAAACCTGGGCAGGTCGTGGTTGTCCAGAAACAGCGCGATCAGGCCCGGCTGGGGCGCGGCGGCGTCCTGCTCCAGCACGGACCGCACAGGGTTCAGGCCCTGCCCACCCATGATGCCCGACTTCAATGCGGTCTGGAGGCTGAACTCGAACAGGCTCGACAGGCCCAGCTTCTGGTACTCGCCCACCCGGTCCGCGTCCGCGCCGTAATACTCGCCCAGCGTGAAGGTGCCCGCCGCCCGGTCACGCGCCGCCTGGGACTTCAAGAAGCCCTGATCGACATTTTTGATGGCGTCGTACCTGAAGGCGTCCACGCCCTGTTTGCGCCAGAAGTCGGCGTTGCCCGCCAGCAGTTCGGCCACCGCCGGGACGCTCTGGTTCAGGTCGGGCAGTCCTGACAGGGGACACACGCTGTCCTTCTGCGCCGTGTTCGCAGCCGCGCAGTCGGCCTGGGTATGAAACCAGCCGGGGTGCTGACCCTGGGCCGCAGCGCCGTAGCCGTAGTGGTTGATCACCTGATCGAGCATCACTCGCAGGCCCAGCCTGTGCGCCCTGGCGCTCAGGGCCGTGAAGTCTGTCAAGGTGCCGAAATGCGGGTCGATGCGCCTGAACTCGGCGGGCCAGTAGCCGTGGTAGCCCGCCACGCCGTTCACGTCCGCCACCTGCGGATAAACGGGCGTCATCCACAGGGCGGTGGCCCCCAGGCCCGCGATGTAGTCCAGCCTGCCGCTCAGGCCGCTCAGGTCGCCGCCGTGCCACGCCTGGGGGCCTTTCGGATCTACGCCCGCGTTGTTGGTCTTGTTACCGTCTGCAAAGCGGTCCGGCATCACCTGATAGATGATCTGGCCCTCCCAGTTTAAGTTGGAAGGATTGGACTGCGCCTGCACCGTGTTTCGAGCCTGCACCGGGGCGGACACCTTCAGAATCAGACTCAGGGCCACGCACAGGGCCAGCGTCACGGGCTTTGTCATGCCGGCAGTATGGCAGCCGGGCGGGGAGGCGAACCATGCGCGGCCCGGAGAAGTGCCGAGACGTTGTCGTCACGGCGTCCAGGGCCATCCGGCACGCTCCGTACCCGCAAGGATTCGCAAGGGTTAAAGGGTCCTGCGTGCCCAACCGCGCCCGCATCATCTCTATACTCGCCGGGTGCGCCTCGCTGTCATCGCCGATATTCACGGCAACCTGGGTGCCCTGGAGGCCGTGCTGCAAGACCTGCGGCCCCTGGGCATAGACGGGCTGTATATCAACGGCGACGTGGTCAACCGTGGTCCCGACAGCGTGGCCTGCATGCGGCGGGTGCTGGACTGGCCCCACGCAGACCTGCCGCCGCCCGTATTCACGCTCGGCAACCACGATGACCTGATGCTGCTCTGGCACGCACGCAGCCCGTCGCTGCCCGCCGAGTGGTACGCCGACCCGTTCTGGGGCGCGACGGACTGGAGCGCCCGGCAGCTGGAGCGCGCCGGGCTGCTGGCCCCCATCGCCGCCTGGCCCATGAGCCTGCGTCCGCACACGCCCGGGCTGCCGCAGGTGGTGATCGCCCACGGTTCACCGCAGCACTACCGCGAGGCCATCGGCACCTTCACCCCGCCTTCGCGCGGCGCGGAGCTGCTCGTCGCCGCAGAGGCCGGGGTGCTTGTGGCCTCGCACATTCACCGCCCCATGCTCCGTCAGGTTGGGCTTCGTGAGGTCGGGCTGCCCCAGACCGGATCAGGTGAGCAGCCTGAGGGCTGGCTGATCAACACCGGGGCGGTGGGCGCACCCTTCGACGGCGACCCGCGCGCCCGTTACCTGCTGCTGGACGGGCAAGGTGACCGCTGGACGCCCACCATCTGCGCCGCGCCCTATGACCGCGCCGGGGTGCTGGAGCGCTTCGAGACCTCCGGCCTGCTGGACGAGGGCGGCCTGAGCGCCCTGATTTTCCTGGAGGAACTCAGGAGCGCCCGTAGCCTCTACACGCCCTTTTGGGAATGGACCTCGGCGCAGGGGCTGGACAAGGACGCGGCGAGCTGGGAGATGTTCAGAAGCCTGAATCCGCAGCTGTTCGTCCCGGCCTGAACGCTGACCCGGCTGAACGGCAACATGCCTTGCAGAAGGACCGTTTTCAGCAGGGACAGTTCCGGAAAAGCCAAGGACAGTTCCTGAAAACAGCACGGTTGCAAGAAACGCGGCTGGATATACTTCCTCAATGACCGCCGAGCGCGTGACCGCTGACCAGTCGGCCTCCAAATCGGTGTCCGAGTTGCCCGGCCAGCAACTGGCGAGGGTTCCCGTGCGGCGCTTTGCAGGCGGGGCCTGGGCAGACTGGCAGGATGATCTGGTGGCTGCCGAGGAGCCGCTGGAACTGCGCGTGCAGCTGGCCGGGGAGGGCAGCGAAGCGCTCAGCGTCACCATGCGCACGCCCGGCCACGACCTGCATCTGGCGCGCGGCTGGCTGCATGCCGAGGGGCTGGGCGGCGCGGTGCGGGAGCTGTGGCAGACGGGTGATAGCCCCAACGTGGTCTGGCTGCGCGGCGACGAATCGGTGCTGCTGGGGGCCAGGCGCAGCACCTTCACGTCCAGCGCCTGCGGAATCTGCGGCAGCGGCAGCGTCGAGCGCCTGATGTTGCGCGTGCAGCCCCCGGTCTGGACGGCGGCCCCTCTGTCTCCGGCGCTCATTTCCAGCTTGCCGGAGCGCCTGCGGCAGGCGCAGCCCGCCTTCGAGGCCAGCGGCGGCCTGCACGCGGCGGGCCTCTTCAATGCGGGCGGCACGCTGCTGGCCGCCTTCGAGGACGTCGGGCGGCACAATGCTGTAGACAAGCTGGTGGGCGCGTGTCTGGGGGTGGGTGGGCCAGGCGGGTTGCCGACCAACCACGTGCTGGTCACCAGCAGCCGCGCCGGTTTCGAGATCGTGCAGAAGGCGCTGCTGGCGGGCGTGGCGGTGGTGGTCACGGTAGGGGCGCCCAGCACCCTGGCGGTGGATACGGCGGTCAGCCTGGGCCTGACGCTGGTGGGTTTCGCGCGGGCGGGGCGCTTCAACGTCTACGCCGGGGCCGAGCGCCTGGCGTTTTAAGTATCTCCTTGCAACGCTTTGGCTTTACCGAGTGGGGCGGCCAAGCGTGACCAGGCGGCCAAACGTCGTCAACGGCGCTGCTCTGGCCAAGAGGCGCGCTGTTCTGCCCAAGAGGCGAAAGAGGACAGAAGCACGTCCTTGCGAGAGTGTAGGGGTGGAGCGCTTTCTGCGGCGAAGCGTCCTTATGGGCGCTGCTCTCGCCAAGACGCGGAAGCCCGAGATGTTAGCAACGACGTACTCAGAAGGCTGACGACGTCGCGGGCAGGTCACCGGCAGTAGACTGGGCCGCATGACCAGGCAACAGGAGCAGCCCACCGGGGCGAGCACAGGCACGCGCATGCTGACGGCCTTCGGGGACACTCCAGATCAGATCAGCGCCGAACTTCGCAAGGCCCTGGAGCGGTTTCAGGTCGCCGTTCCGGAGTGCCAGAGCCACTGGCTGACCCCGCCCGCGCCGGGCCGCTGGAGTCCGGCACAGGTCACTGAACACGTGCTGCTGGTCAATGAAGTGGTGGCCGGGATCGCCGCGCAGCTTCTGGCCCAGACCCCCCGGCTGCCCCCGCCGTCCGGGCCGGGCCGGGTGATCGGCGGCAAACGGGTCTCGCCAGAACGGCTGGAACCCGGCCCCGGCACGGCCTGGACAGACCTCACGGGCCGCTGGCAGGCCGCCTGCGAACGCCTGACCGGGTTGTCCGCCCACCTGCATGAGGCCGACCTTTCAAGGCGCTACGCCCACCCCTTTCTGGGCGAAATCGACGCCCATGACTGGCTGCGGATGGCGACCTTCCACACCCGGCACCACCGCAGGCAGCTGGAGGAATGATGTCCCCTGAATCCGACATTGGCCCGGAGAACAGCATGCCCGGACAGAAAAGCGCTCCGGCTGAAAAGTCAGGCGGCGTGCGCGGCTTCGAGCTTGACACCCAGCTGAGCTTCACCACGCCCATGTCGCGCGCCCTGGCGCTGGAACTGCTGCGCCCCTGGGGAATCGTGCCCGAGCTGTACGGGCAGGGAGACGAGATTCGTGGTGCCCGGCTGAGCGGTGAGCTGGAACTGAACACGCTGCATGAACTTCTGCGGGCGGGCCACGAGGGCGGCCTCTTCAGAAGCGCCGAGGTCGGCAGGCGTGGCCTCCTGCGCTCGGTGACCGGCGCAACCGAGTGGATGCCGTGGCGGCGCAACGTGGTCGTGGCCTGGGGCAGCCTGGCGAACGTGACTCTGGAGGAAGGGCTGCGCTACCTGCTGGAATGACCGTCAGGGCCGCCGGGAGTGAGCAGGCCAGAACTCAGGGCAGCACCAGTGCCCTGGGTTTTTCCTCGCCCGGACGCAGCACCCAGACGTGCAGGCGGGCGGACGGCACCAGAAACGGCAGCAGCGATGAGGCCAGCATGTACAGGGCGCGGTGAGCGTTTTCCAGCAGGGTCAGGCGCTGGTCGCCGCCCGGCCCGCCATCGACGTTTTTCAGCACCAGCACGGCGTGGTCGCCCCCCTGGCTGGCCCACACGTCGGCCTGACCCAGGCGGTCGATGCCCTGGCCGTCCCGGTACTCGAATTCGTGTGCTCGGCTGACCAACTTCACGCTTGACGCTCCTCTGACGCATTCAGAACCTGTTCAGGGTTGTGTTGACCGCAGGGTAGCCTGTTTCTCCCGCCTCCGGACAGCCAAATGACCCCTTCACGCTCCCGCCGAGCTGATACTGCCGTCGAGCAGATGCAGCCTGCGGTCTGCGGCCTGGGCCATGCGTTCGTCGTGGGTTACGAGCAGCACCCCGGCCCCGTGCTGGCGGGCCAGGTCGATCATCAGGGCACAGACCGCCTGGGCGTTGGCGGTGTCGAGGCTGCCGGTGGGTTCGTCGGCCAGCAGGATGGCCGGGCGGGCCACCAGGGCGCGGGCCAGCGCCACCCGTTGCCGCTCGCCGCCCGACAGCTGCCCCGGCATGGCCTTCTCCCGCCCGGACAGGCCCACGGCCAGCAGCAGTTCGCGCGCCTGTTCGGTCTGTTCCTGCCCCAGCAGCAGTCCCGGAACGCGCAGGTTGTCGAGTACGTTCAGGTCGGCCAGCAAGTAATGGTGCTGAAACACCAGCCCCACCGACCCGGCCCGCAGCCGCGCCCGCTTCTGGGTGTCCAGGGTGTCGGCGCGTGTGCCGCCCCAGTACACCTCTCCGGACTGGGGCCGGTCCAGGCCGCCGAGCAGGTGCAGCAGCGTACTCTTGCCGCTCCCGGACGGCCCGGTGACCGCCACCACCTCGCCGCGCGCCACCTCCAGCGACACGCCGTGCAGCACCTCGCTGCTGCCGAACGAATGCCTGAGCAGCGTGGCCTCAAGGGCCGGGACATCCTGCGCGGCGAGCGGCTGAGCGGGGTCGGGCTGAACAGACGTCATCGGGCAGATGCTAGCGCCTCGGGCCGCGCCGCAGGGCCGGTGAAGTGAAAGGCCAGGCAGGTGAAGGGCCAGGCGCATTGAAGGGCTGGGCGCATGCCAGAATGACGGCGATGACCCGTTTGCGTCCGCTCGGGGCCGTTGGCCCGTACGTCCTGGCTGCGCTGTTCGTGGGGGCCGGGACCCTGCATTTCGTTCGCCCACAGCTTTACGACGCTCTGGTGCCCCAGTGGGCGGCTCCCGGACTGTTGCCCAGTGCCCGCAGCGTCACCCTCCTGAGCGGCGCGGCAGAGGTGGCGGGCGGGCTGGGACTGCTGTTTCCGCTGACCCGGCCCGCCGCCCGCTGGGGGCTGGCGCTGCTGCTGCTGGCGGTCTTTCCGGCCAACCTGAGTATGGCCCAGCAGCCGGAGAAGTACGGCCTGCCCGCCTGGGCACTCTGGGCGCGGCTGCCGCTGCAACCCCTGCTGATCTGGTGGGTGCTGCGGGCTGGAAGATCAGGGGAGCGCCGGGCAGGTTCGGGCTGAAATGCTGGGCCTTCGCCGCATTGGTCAGGGCAACGTTAACCGATCTGAAAGGGGTCATCCTCTGAGTGGTTCTTGGACGCTCAGCCTGTTCACCCCCTCCCCAACCCTCCCCCCTCAAGGGTGAGGGAGCAGTGCTGCCTACGTCCGCCCTGTCCTGATCGGTTGTTTATGACCAAGGGCAGCCCAGCCAAGCTAATTTAACTGCTCAAGCGGATTCACGCCCCGCTGGTCACCTGGGTCTGGCTGACCCACAGCTCCACCATGCCGCGCAGGGTCAGGGTCTCGTCGTAGTGGTCGATCTCGCGGCAGATGCCCTGGATGGTGCGGGCGAAGCCCCCGGTGGCAATCGTCACGGCGGGCGCCTCCAGTTCGGCCCGGATGCGCCGCAGCAGGCCATCGACCATCTCGGCGTATCCGAAGACCAGCCCCGATTGCAGCGCGTGGACCGTGTTGCGCCCGATCACGGTCTGGGGAGCCTCCAGCACGATGCGCGGCAGTTTGGCCGCCCGTGAGAACAGCGCGTCAGCGGACACCTGCGCCCCGGTGGCCAGCACCCCGCCCAGAAAGCGCCGCCCCCGCCCGATCACGTCGAAGTTGGTGCTGGTGCCGAAATCGACGACCACCGCGTACTCGGAGTCGTTGAGGTAGCGGCCCGCGCCGTACAGGTTGCACAGCCGGTCTGCGCCCACCGCCCCCGGCTGGTCGAGTTCCACGCTCACGTCCGGCAGGTTCTCGGCGCTTACCTCCAGCGCTTCCACGGCAAAGTGCTGCCGCAGCGCCAGCAGGTAGTTCTGGCCCAGCGGCGGGGCCACGCTCGACAGCACCGCGCTGCCCGGAGGGGTGGCCCCGCTCAGGTTGAGCAGGCTGAACAGTTGCAGCGCTAGGTCGTCGGGAAGCAGCTCACGGTTGGTCCGTAGCCGCCAGGTGTGGCTCAGGTGCAGCTCGCCGGTGCTGGGGTCAGGTTCGGCCAGCCCGATCACCGTGCTTGTGTTCCCGATGTCCACGGCCAGCAGAGGAAAGCGGGCCTGTCCGGGTCGGGACTGCACAAGTCGGGGTTGCACGGGGCGGGGTTGCACAGGCATAGCAGAAAGATACCAGTGTGAAGGTCTACAGGAGGCCGGAGCCAGGGGTCACTCAGCACCAGCCGATCTGGAATATCTGTCCAGAGAATGCTTTTCTGGTACAGCGGCATTCGATCTGACGGGGGTGCTTTTTCCCTCTGCCCCTTGTGGGTGACTGGCACAGCGTGGGTGACTGGCACAGCTCGAAGAGAGAGAGTGAGGAGCAGCAGGCCGAGCATCCCAGGACGTCAGATCAGATACCTCTCACCGATCATCCACTGCTGTCACAGTGATCCGGACAGTGAGTAGATTTCGCCGAGCAGGACGGAGGTGGGCAGTGGTCAGGCGTTCTTGGTGGCGCTGCCCAGGTCAACAAAACCATGAAGGTGACGAACGGCTGTACCTCTGGTGACGACATCCGGAGAACTGCTCTAGACTTGATCAACCACCAACCTGACCTTCCACCCTCCTCTTCACGTTTCTGCACGCAGCACGCCTGCCCCGCTCTACCGACTGGAGGTTTACATGGACGACGCCCTGCTCCGCGCCCCGCTCGTGCCGCCCACGCCAGCCCTGAAGGCGGCGGCCCCCATATCCGAGGCCGAGGCCCAGCGCCTGCTCGACCTTCCGCCCAGCGAGTACTGGCTGGAGATGGCCGCTCAGCTCGACTGGGTCACGCAGCCGACGGTGGGCCTGGAGGGCCAGTTCGGCGACTTCAGCTACTTCGCGGGCGGAACGATGAACGTCAGCGTCAACTGCCTGGACCGCCACGACCCGGCAAAGGTCGCGCTGCGCTACGAGCGGGAAGACGGCCTGAGCGAAACCTGGACCTACGGCGAACTGACAGACAGCGCGGCCCGCTTCGCTGCCTGCCTGCAAGACCTGGGCGTGGTCAGGGGGGACCGGGTGGGCATCTACCTGAGCAACACCCCGGAAGCGTTTATTGCCGTCCAGGCGTGTTACCGCGTCGGGGCGATCTACAGCGTGGTGTTCGCGGGCTTCAGTGCGGCGGCAGTGCGTGACCGCCTGCAAGACGCCCAGCCGAGGGTGGTGGTGTGTACCGACGCCACGCTGCGGCGCGGCAAAGTGATTCCGCTCAAGGCCACGCTGGATGAGGCGCGGGCCGGAATGGAGTGCATAGAGGCGGTGATCGTGGCCCGCCGCATCGACGCTCAGGCCCTGTTGCAGGCCGACGAACACGACTTCCACTCCCTGCTCGGCGCCCAGACCCGGCAGGCCGACCCGCTGCCGATGGAGGCCAATGAGCCGGGGTTCATCATCTACACCTCGGGCACCACCAGCAAGCCAAAGGGCCTGGTTCACAGCGGCGTGGGCTTTCTGGTGGGCACCTACGCCAACGTCAAATGGTCGCTGAACCTGAGTGCCGAGGACGTGTACTGGTGTACCGCCGACGTGGGCTGGCTGACCTTCCCGATCTTCGCGGTGGTGGGCGGGCTGGCGCAGGGGGCCACGCACGTCATCTACGAGGGCGGCATCGACACCCCGACCCCCGAGCGGCCCTACCAGTTGATCGAGAAGTACGGCGTGACCAAGATGTTCACCGCGCCCACCGCCCTGCGGATGCTGCGGCGGTCAGGCGACGAGGCCGCGCGGCGTCATGATCTGAGTACGCTGCAACTCGTGGCGCTGGTGGGCGAACCGCTCGACCCGGAAACCTGGCACTGGACCCAGGAAGTGCTGGGCGGCGGGCGTATCTTCGTGAATAACACCTACGGCCAGACCGAGACCGGCACCGCCTGGGCCAGCAGCATGGTGGGCCTGACCCCCACCCGGCCCGGAGCCTGCGGACAGCCGCTGCCGGGCTACCGCGCCGAGATCAGGCTGGACGGCGGCGGCGTGGCGAGGGCGGGCGAGCTGGGCTACCTGACGCTCACCGAGCCGTTTCCGTGCCTGGCCCGCACCGTCTGGGGAGACCACAACCGCTACCACGAGGTGTATCTCTCGGACTTCCCAGCCACCCCAGACCGACCAGCCAGTTACGCCGCCTCCGACGCCGCGCTGATCGACCACGACGGGCATCTGTGGGTCACGGGGCGCGTGGACGACGTGATGAACGTGGCCGGGCACCGTATCGGAACCATGGAACTGGAGGCCGCGCTGATCACCCACCCCGCCGTCTCGGAGGCGGCAGTCGTCGCGCGCCCCGACGCGCTCAGGGGGTCGGTTCCGGTGGCCTTCGTGGTGCCGCGCGCCGGAATCGTCGCCAGCGCCGGGCTGGAACAGGAGCTGAGCGAGGCCATCGTGCGCGGCGTGGGCAGCATCGCCCGCCCTGACCGGGTGATCATCGTGAACACGGTTCCGCGCACCCGCAGCGGCAAGATCATGCGCCGGCTGCTGCGCGACCTGCTCGAAACAGGCGAGGTGCGGGGCGACCTGACCAGCCTGGAGAATCCCGACGCCATCGAGGTGGTGCGGGCGGCGGTGGCGGGTTAGGGCATTTGACATCAATATTGCCGACTCGGTGGCCCCCTCATCCCCTTTCCCACAAGGGGAGAGGAGAACTGCTGATCTACTTATGACAAATGCTCCAGGCACGTTCAAGTCCATCGGGCAAGTCCATCGGGCAAGTCCATCGGGGCAACCGGGCGGCGCGGACAGGCGTTGTGAATGCTGCTGTCCTGAACAAGCGATTTCTGGTCGCGGTGGCGTCAGGCGCGCTCAGTACGGCGTCAACCGATCCAATGGGGGGAACGGTTTTCCCCTCTGCCCCTGTGGGAGAGGGGCCTCGCGCAGCGAGGGGTGAGGGGGCAACAGGCCGAGCATCTCAGTAAGCCTGACCAACTCTCACCACTGAACGGCGTACAGGTTTTACCAGGCCCGGACGAATTTTGCTGTCGCCGCATTCCAGTTCAGCCGCAGCGGGCGGGTGACGAGCGCCAGTTGTGTACTGGCCTGTTCGCAGCCTGCCCGCACCTGCGGCGAGACCGTCGCCATCGCCGTCAGGCCGGTGTCGTAGCGCGAGGGCAGGTACTGCACGCCCAGCGTCACGCCCTTCAGGCAGTCGGGCAGTAGACCGGTCAGCAG